>DJFP01000203.1:61568-72084 GCA_002432565.1 Flavobacteriales bacterium UBA5869 | reverse complement strand
ACACATCCCGACGCTTATGGTAACTCTTTCCGATTGCGATCGCCTGTGAAAGTGCTGTTCGGCCGTTTCCAGTTTTTTAATAGGATCCAAAATAAAATTATAGAGAATCTTTCCTTTTTCAGTCGGAACCATCTTCCGCGCAGAACGATCAAACAGTTTATATCCTGTAAACGCTTCCAGGGAGTTTAAATGAAGGCTCACCCCGGGTTGAGAAACAAACAGTTCTTTTGCCGCAGCGGAAAGTGTTCCTGTTTCATAAATCGCTTTGAAAGTTCTGAACCATTCCAGATTGATCTGCATACTATCACAATTATGATACAAATATACAATTTAAGTTATTTTCATAATACAATTGAAGTGTCGAAATTTGTATCATAATTCAATGAACGATGAGAAAGATTTTTATCATTAACGGCGGACAGCATTTTGCACATTCAGGAGGAGCTTTCAATGAGACATTAACAAACTGGACTGCCGCTTATTTACAACAAAATAATTTCGAGGTCAGAATAACTGATATCAACAATCCCTTTGATGCTTTTGACGAAGCCGAAAATTTCAAATGGGCAGATGTTGTCATCTACCACACTCCGATTTGGTGGTTCCAGGTTCCCAACTTATTCAAGAAATACATCGACGAGGTATTCACGGCCGGACATCAGAACGGAATTTATGCCAATGACGGCAGAAGCCGTACAAATCCGGAAATCAATTACGGGACAGGGGGATTGATGCACGGCAAACAATACATGGTTACCAGCACCTGGAATGCGCCCGATACGGCATTTACACTGGAAGGAGAATTCTTCGATCAGCGGTCGGTTGATGACGGCGTATTATTTGGCTTTCACAAGATGAACCAATTCACGGGGATGAAACGAATAGACGGATTCCATTTCCACGACCTGGAGAAAAATGCCACACCCGAGCGCATTGAGAATTACCGCATCCAGTATTTAACCCATTTAGAAAACAAGTTCCAAACAGTCAATACACAGAACCATGAAAATTTATCTCACAGCAACGCTTAACAGCAAACCGGAATTTACAGAAGAAGTAAAAGCCGTACTGGAAAACATGGTGGCCGAAAGCCGGAAGGAAGAAACCTGTATCCGTTATGATCTGCACCAGGGAATCGATGATAAAACCCGCTTTGTATTTTGGGAAATCTGGGAAAGCAAAGAGGCGTTGGAAAAACACAACCAACAACCCTACATCCGGGCATTCCTTGAATTAGCATCCATGAAATTACAAGCCGCACCGGAAGTTTTCTTACTCGACAAGATCTAAAACAACCTTTTTTTTTGAACGAAAAACAGGTTTTGATGTATTCCCATACATGAAAGCTTGTTTTTCTATTTTTTGTTTACTGGTTATCCAACAATCCAGCTGGTCGCAGCCTGGTCCGGAAGTCTTTTTCTTTGAAAAACTTGAAATACTGAATGATTCACTGAGCAGGAACCCGGAAAATGATGCAGCGCGTTTAGAACGCATAAACCTGTTCTACCAGGAAGACCGAAGCATGACAAAATTCGACATTGACTACCTGTTACACAAATTTGAGGCAGGAACGAACAGCATTCCTCTCGACACTTTCACTTTCCACCTGCTCTATGGAGCTTGTTACAATTATTCCAACCTTCCGTTGTCGCTTTCTTATTACCGCAAAGCAGCAGCTATTCGTCCAACGGAATATTTGTACACCAACCTCTTTAATGGTTACTATAAACTGCGAAATTCAGACACAGCCTTGCTTTATTATGATACATTAATTACCAGCTACGGATTTAAGTTCCGGTCTTCTGACGAAGACCATCTGACTTTTTACAAAATCGACCTGTTGAACAGCCATACAGCTTACAATCCGAAACTTACCGCATTTTACAATTACCTAAGCCGGACCTATTTTGATGAATACAAGCTGCAAAGTAAAGAACGGGGATTTGAATCGAACTACGAAAACCAGGTATTGGCAAAAAGCGGATTTGATTATCAATTCCAGTTATGTGAATACTACCTGCGCTGGCAGCAATACGATCTGGCGGAGAAAACACTTTCAAACTTAACCAATCACATTGGTAGAAATGCTCTGGGTGAACCGGTGGAATTGTATAAATTCAACAAGTATTATTTCCTGCTGGGAACAATCCTGGAGCAAAAAGGCAATCCGAATGAAGCAGTAAGGAATTTTCTGTATGCTTCCGATTATTTGCATTACAAGGACACAGTCTGGTCATCCGGTTTATGGAAGAAATATCCGGATAATCCGGAGTTTTTAGTACTGCATGCCCAAACGCTTTACAATAAACAAAAAGAGGAATACTGGCAGTTAAAAGATCCCGGTAAGCACATTCTCGAATTATTCCATGAGGCCAAAAAGCAGGGGAGCAAAAATTACAAAATCTTCCTTGCCCGGGCAGACCACTTCCTCTTCTTAAAGGACTACAAAAATGCATTGTATCAAGTGGATCTGGCGATTAAAAGTTCTCCGAATCAATCCATATCGTACGAAGCCAAAGCAGCCATACTCCGGGAAGCTTATTGGAATGGTTTTATTCCGGAAAACGAATTGGAAGAACAGTCTACGAAACTTAAGAAAGACATTGACAAGCTTTTCAAAAACGCGGTGACATCTGTCCCGGAAATAAACCTTCCTGAATAATGATAAACATAAAACCATTCTTTTATACAGTCCTCTGCAGCTTTACATTCATAAATCTCTTTTCCCAGGAATGTCCTGCTTTACCTGAACCGTTTCCCTACCACTACACAAGAAACCATTTTTCTCACCACCATCTGATGACTTCTGAACTCATTCAACTTGCCGAAGAAAACCGCAAACATGAATTGGAGCATGAATTCAACAGGTTCCTTCAAAAAATGCAGCTATTAAACTGCACCTCGAACACTTCATTCCCGGAAAAAGTCTTTTTATTCCAAACAAGCCAGCGCAAAGGAAATTCCACGAACCTGAAAAAGGATATCCAAGTCCAATCAGATCTTGTTGTAGAAAACGATCCTAAAACCATATGTGTTACTTACGGGGACATCTTCCAATGGGATTTATCAGAAAATGATTCGGTGCAAATATCCTGCTGGTATATGAAACGTTTTACGGGAGACGAATTACAAAAAGCTATTCAGGAACGTAATTCCTATGCATTGACAACTGACAGTTTGAACCTGGAATTAGCAAAAATAAAAGCCGGCCAAAACAGGGATTGGCAGCTGACAGAAGCTTTGATAAAACCACTACGGGAACAACGCATGCGGTTGTTGAAACTCAAAGACAGTATCGATTTCTTATTATTTCCTTCCCTGAAAGAAGATCTAAAACCCTGGTATGAACAGTTCCACACAGAAGTCCTGACCAATCCGGGTACAGCTCCCCTCAGTACATTCAGAAAGCAAATAAACCGGGATGACAACCCTTTTCTCAGGAAAACATTCAAACTACATCACGGCTTTGTGAATGATCCTTATTCTGGAAAATCCATTGTACCGGGTAATTCCGCCGTTCAAAAAGGTTCGGATATTTTCAATACTCCACCTGTCGAAGACGATTATTCACCCTGGGGAGATCCCCATACCTTCTTTTTCTCCATTTCTGATAAATACCTGGTTGTTATTAGAACTGAAAGCAATATCGGGGAAACCTACCAGGACTACAAGCAAAGCTATTTTATATACGAAGCTCTCGAGTAAACCGGAACAATACAAACCATATTTTCTGCGTCCGGTATTATTTCCTCACTCATTCCTTTCAGGAATGAATTTGGGCAGGATTGCCAGTATTGTTCCTACCACAAAAATCCAGGTACTTATTTCGGCGAAGAAATTGATTTTGTTTTCCCACACTTCCATTTCCTCTGCCTGTTTGGAATAAAGCTCCCAATCGTGATCAATCGATTTTAACCGGATTATCGGTTTGAGTTTCTTTTCAGGATGTTCTTCGGCGTATTTGTTTTCGATCAATGCCCAAATGTGATCGAGTTTTTTATTAATGTGGTAATTCTGTGAATTCCGGAAGGATTCTTCCGAATCATTTTGGAAGATCTGTACGAAGAACGAAAGTAAGATCAGTACCAATCCGATCCCTTCTACCCTGTTGAGCCATACTGCTGATAGTTTCATAGCGGTTGTGAATAGTTTATACAGCTGAAAAATAATAAGTATTATTTCAGATTTGGGACTGTATAGGTATTTCTTTATGCAAGAAAAAAACTGCTGACTTTCAGATTGCCTGGACAACCATCAATTCTTCCATTTTTATTTATAAATCTCCGTTACAATTTCACCTATCTTTTTAAATGCTTCTCCATCCTTCTTCACGTAGCTGTAATTGTATTTCTTCACCATTTCCAGCACCACATCGATATCTTNNGGAACTCAGTACGATGATATTCACCTCGGGCTTTTCTGTACGGATCTGTTTGATGATTTCAAGCCCTGTTTCCGCATCGTAATATTTGGAATCCAAAAAGTAGTCGATAATGATGATATCGGGATTTTTTTCAGTTCTAACAGGCACGTTTCTCCGACCGGGAATAACTTTATTTCCTCAACGGCAGGAACTTCTGCGCCCAGGAAAGCTTTCAATGTCTCCGCATAGGGCTTATTATCTTCCACTATAAATACGAGTCCTGTTTTTTCCTGCTCCTTCGACCTGAATAAATCTTTCCAAAAACTCACGATCCTTTGTATTGTGCTTTTAGTTCTTCTATTTCTTTCACAGAGCAATCGCTAAGAAAAGTTAAGGTATTTTTCAGTTCAATTATGCGCTCCATTCCTGACTCTGAAGCGGCCAGTCTTTCCATTTCCTCCAACAGCGTTTGCATCTTACTAATTCCCAATATAGATACNNATTTCTGCGGATCATTGCAAAATCTTCCCGGTTTACACCCTCTGCAATTCCTTCCAGGTTTTCCGGCAAATGTTCGAGGAAGATCTCCAGTGTTTCCAAAATTACTTTTTTGTTTCCTCTCATGGTTTTCTCCAGAGTACTCAGGTCAACGAGTTTTTCCGGTCTTGGTTCTGATTTTTGGTCTTCCAGCCCGATATGGATCAGGGTCCTGAACAGCAAGTCTTCACGGATCGGTTTGGACAAGTAACCGTTCATTCCCATTTGCAGGCATTTTTCACTTTCTCCCGCCATGGTATGCGCAGTCATAGCGATAATCGGAACAGGATTTTCCAGGACGCTTCGAATGTAAGTGGTCGTTTCATACCCGTTCATTTCCGGCATTTCAATATCCATCAGGATGATATCGTAATCCGTTTCTTTCATTTTTTCAAGAGCTGCCTTCCCGTTTTCTGCATGATCCACTACCATTCCGTGATTCTCAAACAAGGCCTCAATAAATTTCACATTGATCGGACTGTCTTCTACCAAAAGAATCTTCAACTGTTTCAGCCTTTCAATATCACATTCCTCGTATTTCTGAGGTTTTACGGAAACAACTTCAGCAGTTGTTGAAAACGACAACAGGATTTTAAATTCGGAACCCATTCCCTCTATGCTGTTCACAGTAATTGTTCCGCCCTGAAGTTCAACCAGCTGCTTCACAATGTTTAGTCCCAATCCGGTCCCCCCGAATTTACGGGTTGTATGTTTTTCTGCCTGTGTAAATCGTTCAAAAATAGTGTCCAGTTTTTCCTGTGGAATACCAATTCCTGAATCTTTTACAGAAAACTCAAGCTGCACATAGTCTTCTTCCCTTCCAACTAGTTTCGCCGAAACGGTTATCGAACCCTCTTGTGTAAATTTGATTGCATTTCCAACCAGGTTCATAATGATCTGTGTCAAACGGGTCGGATCGCCCATAATGGAAGCCGGAATATTCGGATCATCCGTAAAAGTAAGCTGCAGATTCTTTTCCCTTGCTTTTTGGGTAAACATAACCTTGATGGAAGAAAATAGCGCATTGACAGCAATCGGGTGAATCTCGAAAGTCATCAATCCGGATTCTATCTTGGAAATATCCAATACATCATTGATGATGCGTAATAAGTTTTCTCCCGAAGTCTTAATAATACGCACGTACCCCATTTCTTCCTCGTTCAGGTTCCGTTTCAGCAGCAGATCTGTGAAACCGATCACCGCATTCATAGGTGTACGGATTTCATGGCTCATATTTGCCAGGAACATTTCTTTCAGTTCGGAAGATTCTTCGGCGAGTTTCTTGGCTTTTCGCAATTCATTTTCGGCTTCTTTGATGCTGGTAATATCTTCGAAAACAGCTATCGCAAATTCAATATTCCCATCTTCATCGGCAATGTGTGTGGCATTGATACGCAACGGAATGCGTACTCCGTCTTTTTCTGTTTCCACATCTTCCACACAAATATTGCTTTCTCCTTTTAAAACTCTCACAACCGGTCGTTTATCAGCCGGGTACGGCTCATTTGTACCGCTGATGTAGCTTGGGTAGATCTCCCTGATAGTCGAATAGTTATCCCCGGAAACAATCCCTTTGCCCAAAATCCGGGCAGCTTCGCTATTGGTAAAGAACGGAACACCTTCAGCTGTTACAACAAACACACCCAAAGGAAGACTTTCCAAAAACTTTTTGATGCGGGCTTCACTTTCCTTTACTTTCTTTTCTGACCGAAGTCGTATGCTGTGGTCTTTTAAAAAGAAATAAAGCGTTATTACTACAAAAAGGATGGCAAGAGAAATGCTCACCAGGATAATCGTTACGGCATGTTCGAACTGATCGTCGGAATCATTGAAGCGTTTTGCAAGGTAAATTTCCTCATTCTTGATAAAGCTTTCCATCAGGTTCCGGATTTCAACCATTAATTTCTCCCCTTCTCCGGATTCGATGAGATCCTTTGCTGCATTAAAACCTACTTTTGAACGTACTGTAATAGTTCTTTCCGCAAAAAGCGTTTTTTGGGAAATCAATTGATTAATTTCTGCTAACAATTTTCGCTGGGAAGGATTATCATGAACAAGCTGACTCAACCGCATATGTGCTTTTGGCAGTGAATCTACACCATCTTTATAGGGAATAAGGAATTTTTCATCAGCAGTAATGATATAACCACGCTGCGCAGTTTCAATATCTTCCACGCTCAGCAAAATAGATTGTGCTTCATTGATTACCTTCTGAGTATGGCTCACCCAATCGGAGGAACTTTTATACTGCCTGGTATTTTGAAAGGCATATGTACCAACAACTAAGAGTATGAATATACTCAATGAAAACGTAAGTACAATTCTAAGTTTACCCGACATGCACAATCACTTTTTACTCAAATCTAAGGCATATGAAGGTAAATACCAATACAATAATGATTCACTTTAAGTGATGAATGGACAAATTTCTGATTTTAAAACACTTACTTTCTGCTCAAATAAGAGTTAATCATTCCCTGCAGGACATTCAGGTCTACATCTGATAATTTATTGATGTGCAGGCATCCGCCACTCACCTTGTGTTTTCCAAGTACTTTCAGGGCTTCTGCATGTGCTTCACTTCCAGCACCGATGTAAAGCGTAAGATTTGCCTTTCGCGGAGAGAAACCGACCAGGAACCAATCGACTTGTCTTCCTGTTTTTGGGCTTTCGTAGCGCATATTGCCGAAACCAATGATGGAACCGCCCCACATTACAGGCTCTTCGCCCGTTGCTTTTTTCATCATATCGACCAATACAAAACTGTCCTTGCGCTTTTGTTCGTTTTCGATCGCATTGATAAATTCTTCTGCACTGACTGCGGTGGGCTTGGTTTTAATCTCTGCCAACTTTGGTTTCTTTTCTGCCATGCTTTTTTGTTTTGATGTTTTAAAATAGTCAGATAATTTCAATTTAACGATTTTCCTTTATGATCCACCGATAGAAAATAGTATCCATCGGACTTACCGGCATTTGCTCCGGTAGAGCTTCGCGGGGAATACGCACAAAGCTATTCTTGTCATAGAAACGCCGGGCTGCCCTGAATTGTTCCATTGTTCCAAGGTAAAGAAATTTGTAACCAATATCCTGGGCCTTATTCAGCGCGGTATCCAAAAGTGCCTGAGCAACCCCATGTTTTCCTCGCGCTTCTTTCGCGACGAACAAATGCCTCAAAAAAGCATTTTTGTGATCCATCCGCGACAAACCGATCGTCCCCAGAACATGTTCCCCGTCTACTGCGACCCAAAAAAGGTTTTCATCGTCTGCAATATCGGATATCTGCTTTCCATTCGGGTTGCGAAAAGGTATTTCGAACTCTTCCTGGATTTGGTCCATCATGGAGCAGATGGCGGGTTGGTAGCGGTTTTCGAATGGAATTATTTGATAATTCATCAGTCAATTATTCAATCTCGTTGATAAATACATTTCACAATCCGATCCATTTCGTCGTAAAATACGAATAAGCGGCAATCATCATTTACGATAATTCTTCCCATATCTACCTGGCAAATAAACTTCATTGGTTTTCCTCTTGAATTTAAGGGTGTTTCATCGTATTGCCACCATTCAGGTTTGTCAGTTAAATTGATCCATTGACTAATCTTATTATCTGCCAAAGCTTTTCTATAAGCATTCAAATCTTCTAAAAAATATTCATTGAAGTCTTTTCCAACAGTCAGTGCTGATTTATTGAATAAGGGGCGATACTTTCCATCGCTTTCGATTTTGAACGAAAAATTATCAATATTATCATTTCCTGAAAAAGCTTCTTCCTCAGTATCCGGATCAAAAGGAACATAAATGACGTGAATACTGTCTTTTATACCTTGGCTGCTCAAATCAAGTGTTTCCAAAACAAAGAAGTTTTCTGATTCTGCAAACTCAGTGGTCAACCAACTGGAATCCTCTAAATCTTCATTGTTCCGGGTACAACTTAAAAGCCCCGTAAGCAAACTGAAAAACAAGATTTTTTTCATTGATTCCCTTTTTCCATAATATATTCCTCCCGCAAAAGCGAAAACACGATCGAATCTTCAAAGACCCCGTTTACGTAGTAATGATTCCGCATCACACCTTCCCGGATGAAACCGTTCTTTTCCAATAAGCGCAGAGAGGCTGTATTGTAATCGGCAACAAGTGCTTCGATGCGGTTCAGGTCCATCTGTTTAAATCCGTAGTCAATGACGGCTTCCACCGCTTCCGACATGAGCCCACGCTGTTTAAAGCTTTCATCTTCCATTGAATAACCAATCTCTGCACGCCAGTGGTCCTTGTTCCAGTTGTGCAGTCCGCAGCGGCCGATGATTTTGCCACTCGCTTTATCCTCCAGGAGGAAAAGTATAAAACTGCGGTTATAACTGGCATACCCGTTTTTATATTTGTTGTACTCTTTTTCGTAATCTTCCTCGGAACGATGCCCCAGGATTTCTTTGATCCTCGTTTTTTGATTTGACTCAAAAATCTCCGTCATATCTGCGGGAGTCAATCCTTTGAGCAGCATACGGTTTGTTTCTATTAGTTTGAAATTCATTCTGCATTCTTAAATGGTGTGTAAATTAATTGTATTACACCTGATTTAAAAGATATGTTCTTTAAGACCTTCAATAAATCCATCCAGCGTAACAGCCAAATCCAAAATTATCTTTTTCATACAGGTATTTTTTTTCCAAACGATGTATGCAATTTACAGATTTGATTGAACATAATTCATCGCTTCCTGTGCTAATTCCTGCCAATTATCCACATAATCAAACGGAACCTGCACCCATTCTTTCATGGGACGTTTTTTACCCGACGGATCGAATAATTGTGCTCCATCCAAACCCAAAGCTTCTTGATGTGCATCGCCGGTTAATTTGAATACCAATTGGTTATCGAAAAGGCATATAAAGGCTTTCCCCTTGCATTTAAAGCAGGGTTTTCCGAACATCTGGCTTTGTTGTGATCCTTCCAAACTCCGACCAATGGAAAGGAATGTTTCTTCTGGTGTCATTTAATCGTTTCTGGTATACCAAAATAGGGAGAATATCTTTTTGTCCTGCATATGTAAGGAATTCTCAGAGTTTATTGAGTGTCTTTTTGACTAGTAAGCTCAAGATCTTTTGACTAAAACATTCTAAGATTCATTCAGAACTTTCCAAAAACTCCTTACAACCGCTTTATAAGAATGACTACTATACACACAATGATTACCACAACATTGTAGCTTATCATTCCCATTAAATAGGCCGCAACTGCTTTCATGTAAGAGCTAAATCGGGGTTTGTCGAAAAACTGCCCGATTGCCCAGCTGCAGTAGAGTATTGTGATAACCTCTGTGACAAAGACAAGATGCACTCCGCTTACAGCCTCAATAATGGAGGAAAGAGCAAGTAGCAGCATTCCGATTCCCATGACAAAACAGAGAAGAACGAGAATTTCAAAAAAATTAAATGCATAATTCCGAAAAAACAATTTCAACCAAAGGGTTATGAATATTCCCATAATGATATTCGCATATCCGTAATGGTGCTGTATCCAATCAGAAACTACTTTTAGATCCGACAAGATGGATCTTTCAAGCGGTGTATAATGTTCTTCCACATGAGGTGTCAAATGTGAACAAATACTGTAAAT
>DJFP01000203.1:55199-61515 GCA_002432565.1 Flavobacteriales bacterium UBA5869 | reverse complement strand
TTTCCAGGTGAAGGACATGTACGATTTCGTGCAGAACGTACTTGCCGTCAATTCGTTTCTGTTTTGCGGCTTGTCCGCAATAACCGCAATAATTGTCAGCGAATTCCCGGTTGCATTTACTACAAGTTGTCATTTTTCAGTACGATTGTTTTTAACATCCGATTGACGCAATTTAATTTCATCGGTGATGTTCTTCAATGAAATCGTAATCGGAACACACATCATGGGCAGTACTGCAAATGGAACAAATGTAATGGGGGCGGATTTACCAAAACGAATATACCCGTAAATAGCAATTGCCACAAGTACCAGGATTGCATAAACGATTAAAATTCCGGTAGTTCTCGCTTTACTTTTTTGTAATTCTTCCATGCTTAATTCCGACAAACGCTTCATAAAAAGAGGTTTCCTGCAAAAATCAGCCAAGGAATAGATTCAAGCACTACACTTTAGTGTAAATTTGGAAAATCGAATAAAGCCCATGAAAAATAAGCAAGGCTCCCCCCTGCTCACCAAGAACAGAGTAGGGAACATATCTGAGATTGATCAGTTTCAGCAATCGGACTACCTGGAGGCAGTCAGGTCTTTTGCCCGGCTCACCTATGAAAGCGTTTATGTGATCAATTACGCAACGATGTCCTTTGAATATGTTTCCGAAAATCCCTTGTTCTTATGCGGTTATTCCCCGGAGGAAGTACTAAATATGGGCTACGATTTTTACTTTAAGCATGTTCCGGAAGAAGAATTGAAATTATTGGAACAGATTAACGAAGCAGGTTTCGATTTTTTTGAAAAACTGCCTGCAGAAACGAAAAAAGAATACAGCATCACTTACGACTTTCATCTAACCCATAAGAATGGCAAGACCATTTTGATCAATCACAAGCTGACGCCTTTATTTCTGACAAGTGATCAGAAAATGTGGAAAGCGATGTGCATTGTTTCACTGGCGCATCATTCACATCCGGGAAATGTATTTATTAAAAGACAGGGATCGGACGAAATCCGGGAATTGGACCTGGAGACTTCCACCTGGCGAAAAATGACCAAGCCGTCTCTTTCAGAGCGTGAAACCGAAGTGCTGCGTCTTTATGCACAGGGATTGACCATTAACCAGATTGCAGCGAAAATTTTTGTTTCACCGGACACTGTAAAGTATTACCGAAGACGGATTTTTGAGCGCCTATCGGTAAATAATATTGTTGAAGCNNTCAAAATCCGGTAAACATGCACCGGCATTCCATTGAAGCCCGTCTGCTTCCAAAGCTGCATGCCGTTTTTGAGTGCTACCTGCTGTGAAGCGATATTATCCGGATGGATGATAGAAATCAACGAATCGGAAAACTCATTTTGAAAAGCAAAGTCCCGGCATTTTTTTGCTGCTTCAATCGCATAGCCGAATCCACGCACTTCGGGCATAAGTGAATACCCGATCTCAAGTTCTTCCCGGTTATCTACAGTCTGTACCAATAAACCGCACTGACCGATAAACGTGTTTGAATTTTTGTCGATGAGTGCATTCATTCCTCCCATCTGGCGTTCATACCTCCAAAAGACCTTTTCGAACCATTTTTGGCATATTTCCAAAGGGGAATCAGCCTCAGAAAAAGCAAAGAATCGCATAATCTCCCGATCCTCACAAAACCGCAGCCACGTATCAAAATCATGCTCTTCCAATTTCCGGAATAAGAGCCGATCGGTTTCTTCCCCGAAAAGCCAAAGTTTCGTTCTGTCGGTAATCTTTATCATAGGATTTTAAACTCTCTCCAAAGTACTGATTTTCTTACTTCTTTCGGCCGTTTCTTTTCCCCATTGCGCGATAGCTTCCAACAATGGGATCAGTGTTCTTCCGAATGCGGTGAGTTCATATTCCACCCTCAATGGAGGTTTGGAAGTGTGAACTGTGCGTGTGATCAATCCGTCGGACTCCAATTCTTTTAACTGCAGGCTCAATGTCCGCTCGGTAATCATCGGAAGTTCCTTCCGCAACTCGTTGTAGCGTTTTTTTTCTGCGAGATGGATTAAAATGACCGCTTTCCATTTACCGCCTATGTATCTCATTGTGAAGCTGGTGCTGCACGGATATTCCTTGTTGTCTATACAATACATGAGTTACTATCCTTTTTAACCGTTATTGCAAAGTTAAATCACTATAATTATGTTTGCAACTATAAATTTGATAGTTAAATAAAAACTTTAAACAAATGAACTTTACAACACTTGCAAACAGCAGATACACCACCAAAAAGTACGATCCGATACAAAAAGTTTCAGCAGAAAAAATAGAACAGTTAAAAGAAATCCTGCGACTGAGTCCTTCATCTATCAATAGTCAGCCCTGGAAATTCACCATCATTTCTGACCAAGCATTAAAAGCCGAATTAGCTGCCGTATCTTATTTCAACGAGCAAAAGATCAAAGACGCCAGTCATTTGGTGGTTTTCAGTTCTATCGACGATATTTCACAATTCGAAAAGCAGATTAGTGAGCATTTACCAGAAGGATCGGTCACCTATTACAATACATTCTTAAAGCCCTTGCCGGAAACTGAAATAAAATCGTGGCTGCAGAGCCAGGTTTACCTTTCATTGGGATTTTTCCTGGGTGCCTGCACCTCTATGGACATTGATTCCTCACCCATGGAAGGAATCCAGGCGGACAAATACGCAGAAATCCTGAAATTGAACGGATACAAACCGCTTTTCGCCGTGGCAATCGGCTACCGGAACCCGGAAGATGCGAACCAGCCTTCAGTAAAACCCAAATCACGGCTGGAAATGGATCTGATTATTGATGTTATATAAAAACAGGCAGGGACGCGAAATTATGTAGGGACGCGAGGCTTCGCGTCCCTACATAATTGTTATTGAGGTATCATTTCCATTAATATTTCTTTCCCCGTTTTGTCGTAATAAGTACAGGTCATTTGGCCCATGGAAACAATCCATTTTTCAATTCCTGATTTTGCACAATCGCTGCAAAAAGTCCTGTAATCTGTTTTTCCCTGCTGATGAGCTTTTAAATCTGTTTTGAACTGTTCCGGATCCGGTTGGTCTGTGACAACTAATGCGTCATATTTTGCAGGAACTTTGGCGGTATGACCGTTTACTCCGTGATAATCTATATGTCCGTCGGAAACATAACTTTCGTAATGCGTCACTCCCATTGCTTTGATCTCCCGGATATATGCAGGGAAATCTGCTCCGGATCTGACTTTGCTGTGTGCTTCTTTGATTTGATCTGCTGTAAACATGCTATTTGTTTTAATACCCTGCAAAGGTGCAGACGGGGTTCGATCCCTGATTGTAAAAAATCGTTTTTTTACCATTTGAGTTTAAAGTTTTCGGGGGTATCACCTGTGAACTGTTTAAATTCTTTGATGAAATGGGCCTGGTCAAAAAACTGGTTCTCGTAACAGATATCTGTAAGTGACTTTTCCGCTTTAAGATCTTTTAAGACGCTATTGAAACGAATAATCGATGCGAATTTCTTGGGAGTTGTTCCGACCAGTTTCCGGAAACGTTTTTCAAACGGGCTTTGGCTGATAAACAACCGTTCGTTCAGTTCACTGATGCGGATTGTACCTTTGCTTGAATAAATCATTTTGACAGCTTCTACAATCAATTGATCCATTTGTATATCCTTCAATTGTAAAAGCAGGAAATGCTCCACGATCTTTATCCGCTGTTTATCGGTATGGGCTAAAGCGAACCTTTCTTCCGTTTCCCGAACTTTTTCTTTATCAAACACATCCTCCAGGGAAAGGCTTAAGTTGAACAATTCATGTACCGGATGAGCAGTAAAACAGGAAAAGCCGATTTCGGTAAAGTAAACCAATATGGTCCCGATACCTGTAGAATTCCGGAAGCTCCTGTAAGTAGCGGAAAGTCCTGAAATCCCTGCTGTATCTAGCTTTCGCTCCTTTTTTTCACCGATAATGGAAAGCTCTCCCCTGTATTGAAATCCGACTACCAGTCCGGCAGACGGATATACTTTATATTCACCGGCAGTTTCGTTTTCAGAAACAGCAAAATGACTGATATAATCTTTCAGTATTTCTGACGGATGATAGATCTCAAATTTCATGAAACATCAGTTGTTTTGAGGACTCCACATTTTCAGAAACCGGAATTTCTTCGGGTATTCTTCCCTCGGACAAAAAGACAGGCAGACTTCACGGTTGTCGAGTGCAGATTCCGTCAGTAAAACATAGTCCTGTTCTTCCTTGAATTTTTCAAAAGATTCCTCATCGACTACGCAGACCACTTTCCGGAAAATACTATTGATCCATTGGACCATTTGCTCATTGTCTTCAAATTTCTTATAACAAGCCAGAGAAGCATGCGCCGTAATTACAGGCACGAGTTTGTCAGGAACAGTATCTTTTACAAGGATGTACATTTTCATAGAAGCTAAAATACACTATTGTATGAAATTGTTGAGCTACATCTCCTGGCGTATAACCCGGGCAACTCATAAATTCCGGGAGTGATTGGTCGTTTTGCGTTTTTTAAACACCTTTTTCATCCCAGGGATATGCCGCCGCGTCATCTGCATCTTTCCAACGCTCCAGTACATACTTTGCATTTGGTTCGGAAACTTGTATTGACGCTATCTTACGTTCCTCTGCATTTTTCTGTAGTTCTTCGAATATGAACGAGTCATCAAAACCATACTCCACCACCTGCTGACTTGTATTGACATAGTATACAACATCGATCTTAGCCCAGTAAATGGCAGCCAAACACATCGGACAAGGTTCTACCGTGGTATACAATTCACACCCTGATAATTGAACGCTTGCGGTTTTCTCACAGGCTCTCTCAATGGCAACCATTTCTGCATGAGCTGTCGGATTTAACCGCTTGAACACCTCGTTATGCCCTTCACCGATTATTTCCCCATTCCTGGTAATCACACATCCGATCGGAAGTCCCTTGCCACTTTTATAAGCTTTTTCAGAAAGGGCAATAGCTCTGAGCATATAGCCGGAATTGTAATTTTGATCTGCTTCCTGATTCATTCCTTTTAAATTGTATCCTCTTTAAGTTACTGAAACAAATCCAATTCCGGGTATTTTAATTCGTATTTCCGGATTCGGGAATCTTAATTGAAAGCTCTTCTGAACTCCAGTGGTGATTGGTTCGTTTTTGCTTTGAACAATTTACTGAATGACTGCGGATATTCAAATCCCAATTCATAGGCTATCTCAGTCACAGACAAATTAGTGATCGACAACTTTTCCTTCGCCTTTTCGATGAGTTTATCGTGAATGTGCTGCTGGGCATTTTGTCCGGTCAGGGAACGCAGCATATCGCTCAGATAGCTTGGTGAAATGTTCAGTTTATCAGAAAGGTATTGAACGGTTGGTAATCCTTGTTTGACAGAAACTTCCCGGTCGAAATATTCATCCATGATTTCATCAAGTTTTTGCAACAGATCGGTGTTGACTGTTTTACGCGTTAGGAACTGGCGTTTGTAGAATCGATTTGCATAATTGAGCAGCAGTTCAATTTGAGAAATGATCACATCCTGGCTGAAATCATCAATCCTGCTGTTCAACTCCTCTTCAATGATCTTAAAAATAGAAATGACCGTTTCTTTTTCCTTATCGGATAAATGCAGGGCTTCATTGATGGAATACGAGAAAAATCCGTATTGTTTGATCTTTTTCGCCAAAGGATAGTTCCACAAAAAGTCCGGATGGATCAATAAGGTGTATTGCGAACATTCCCCCGGGTTTGTTCCCGATTGATTCCCGATAATCTGGTTCGGTGATGCAAAAAGCAAGCCGCCGCCGTCAAAATCGTAGTAGGTTTGTCCATAACGGATTTTACCGCTCAATTGACGTTTGAAGGATATTTTGTAAAAATTGAGTGCATGCGACTGCGGAAAATTCCCGCTTACTGTCTGAGTCGTTTCTGCATTGATGAACCCAATCAGCGGATGCTGCGGATCAGGCAATCCAAAACTATGGAACGCTTCCGATAAGGTATTGAACCGATGATGTGTTACTTCTTCCTTTTTCATGATGACATTTAATTCGGAATACGATTTATTTTTTGAGGGACGCGAAGCATCGCGTCCCCTACCAAAATTACAAATCTTGTGCGGCATTTGAAACAGCTTCCCATTTCTCCCACTCTTCCATTCGTTCTGTGTATGCTTTGCGCACCCAGGGCAGGTTTTGATTTCCAAGGAAGAATCTCAACGGTGGATTTTCTGCATCTGCAATTTGAAGGATTGCCTGCGGAGTTGCTTCGGGATTTCCTCTCTCCATGGTTGTCAACTGACCGAAAAATGCTTCTTTATAATC
>DJFP01000203.1:21852-55102 GCA_002432565.1 Flavobacteriales bacterium UBA5869 | reverse complement strand
TAATAGCCTATCACCGGTAATGTAACGTGTCCCAGGTTGCTGGAAGTTCCCAAAATATGTCCTCCGCCTTGTTTGCGCAATAAAGGTAAAGCAGCCTGAATCACTGCCAACGGACCGTATACGTTTGTTTCGAACATGGCACGCACCTCATCTGCACTTGCTTCTTCTATCGTTCCGACTAATGAATAGCCGGCATTATTGAAAACGATATCCAGTCTTCCGAAATGTGCATGTGCCTGTTCGACTGCTTTTTTCACCTGGTCGTGATTGGTTACGTCGAGTTCCAGCGTCAAAACCTGATCGCCGTATTTTTGCTTGAAATCCGAAATGCTTTCCAGTTTACGTGCTGTTGCAGCCACTTTATCGCCGCGTTTCAGAATTGCTTCTGTCCACACACGCCCAAAACCTCTTGAAGTTCCTGTTATGAACCAAATTTTTGGAGTTGACGTGCTGTTTGTGTTGTCATTTTGATGTACCATCTTACTGTTTGTTTAATTTGTACAGCAAAGGTCTTTAACAACTTTATGTTGATTGTATCCGATTTGAGGATGTTTGTATCCAAAATGAGAAAAGGATTATTTATCAGGGAGATTTACGGATGTGTTCTTAATGAAGGGTGAATGGTTTTAAACACCACATCCCACACGGAAGTATAAAATCCAAAGTTGCAATCCGGGTTTTGGTGATGCAAATAATGAAATTCCGAAGTGCACAAATATCCTTTTTGAGCAATTTTCAGCCAGGATTGTGGTAAAACCGAATGATTGAGATGTCCGACCGTTCCCCACAGCGAATTGAGAACCAGGTAAAGGGAAATCCCAACGGCAGAAAAAGGAAACAGAGTGATCACTCCCAGCATCATTAATCCAAAGCCGATCGATTCTACCGGATGAAGGACAAACAAACTCAGCAGGTTGGTGGACTCGTGTTCGTGATGCCGTTCATGTACCTTCCGGAAATAGCGCAGAAAATGAACACTCCGGTGAAACACATACATCAGGAAATCCATTATCAGTGTCAGGATGAGAACTTCAAACAACACCTGGAACCACAGCCGGTTTTCATTCAAAACAATAAAGCCGGTTTTCCAGAGCATTACACCCAGGATAAAAACAAGTGTATTGCAGATAACGGTAATCAAACTAAGCAATACATCCGACCGAAGGACCGGTTGTTCTTCTCCAATTCGTCGGGAAACGGAGATCTTTGTTAAAAACATGTACAACCCCAAAGAACAACCATAGATTGTAAAATTGACCATTAGTCCAAAAAGGACCAATTGACCAAAAGTTGTCTGATTTAAAATTCCCAGCAGATAATCCATTGGTTTCAATTTAATAGGAACTGATATGATGTCCTCTGTTATAAATGAACAACCATCCCATTTTTCGGTCCCCGGCCCCATCCTGGTCTTTATAGATCCATTCGATACGGAAATCAGTAGTTTCCCAAACTTCTGCAATGTTTCCTTTTCCTTTCCGGTCTTTCATAGTTAAAGACGGATAATCCCATAGTTTATGAAACAAGTTCTTCAGAGATTGATAGTCTTCCATTGACAATCCGTCACCGGTTTCACCGAAAAGCACATGAAGTGTAATCAGGCTGTCATTTTCAAAGAATGCCAGTGAGCGATAAGCATTTTTTTTCGGCAGATCTTTTATCTCCATTTTATTGGATTCCAGGAGGTATAGCTTATCTCCAATCCCTTCGGGAAGAACGATATCGCCTTTTGCAAATAATACATAAGGAGAAAGTACCGGCATTTTGTATTCCTGTGCAAAAAGGGGAGCGGCTAAAAACACCGTAACCAGTAGGTTTATTAGCTGTTTTTTCATTATTTCAACCGTTCCAGTTTTCCTTTCCGTTTCACCAGGTTTTTATAATCCCATTGAATGCCCCGTCCTTTTTCCAGCCAGCGCTGCAGATCCAGCAGGTTCAATTCGGAAAGATGGTTGTAAAATACCGACGCGTCTTTAAACTTTTCTCCTTCAACATTCAATCCGGGTTCATCAAAATCTTTTCCGCTCCAAAACATCAAACGCACTCCGCGTTTTTGAATGCTGTATCCCACTATCGGATTTCCATCCAGGAACCAAACCGGGTGTGCGTGCCAGATCTTGTTCTCCGCTTCCGGAAGTCCCCTGCAGATCTCGTGCGCCAGCAGGTCACAAATGACCAAATGCCCAGGTTCCTGAGCGACATTGTAGGCCTGAATATCTTTGTTCATATCATCAATCTTAGAGTCCCTGAAATTACAATCTTTTTTTACTCAAATCAGCTTCGATGCATTTACGTTTCACAAAGTTTTTAATTCATTCAAAACTTTAAGTGCCCGTTTCCGAAAGTCTTTTGAGTGTTTATCCAGTTGATCTTCCAGGCAGAGAACCAATTCGTTTTTGAGCTCGGGATATTTTTTCGTAAGCTTAAATAGTACAAAGAGCGCCCTGGATTTGATGGTTACCGTTATACCGGGATCCATCAGCCATTGAAATGATAAATCAATTGACTGGGCTTCATTTTCAGGAGGTACGCCCGCAATCAGCCAATAATTGGCAAACGCAGTTTGGTATGCCGGATCCAATTTTCCCGACAATTCAAACAAAAAAGGAAGTGCTTCAAAGAGTTTAGACTGGCTTTTCATCCCGATACCGCTAAGCATCCACAAGAAACGTGTAGCCACTTTCTTCTCACAAAATAATAAACGGGATAGGTCTCTCAAGTCCAAATCCTGTTCAATAATCGTTGCAGCCCAGGTTTGCCGTTGTTCTTCGGTACTTTTGGGCAGGAAAAATTCCAGTTCGCCGTAGAAATCATCGTATGAGAAAGCACTTTCCGGCATCAGATCTCGTTTGTCAGTCTTATTTTCCCCAACTTCTCACACAACTCGATATTCTTTTGGGTACCGCTGATGCGTTTTACGTCCGAATTAAAGTCAACGGCAATAAAATGGGTACATTCATGGATCACTTCCATATCCCGCTGGGAATCGTTCTCAAAACCACCGATTAGTTTCCAGCTTCCGACTTTTGTTTTGAATTTATCTGGCAGATAGCGTGGCTTTTCACCGATATGATAGACTGAAACATTGGACGAGGTGCATTTCAACAATTCCATGGCAAGTGTGTCTGTTCCTCTGAAATCGCACAGTAAAAAGGTAACCTCCTCTTTGTGCAGATAGCGATTGATCACTTCTTCGTAGTGGAACTTGAAATCCTCAAAGGAAATATTGCCGTTGCCGAAGATGTAGATAGTGATGGTTTGTTCCGGATGGTTCATTTAAATGGAATTATTCTGAGAACCTAAATTACCATTTATTCCATCGAAAAGCGATTCGTTTGGTAAAATAACGTGTAGTATAAAAACACGTAGGGAGGAAATGCCTCGGGGTATCTGTATTATTCACACCCAATCAGCTTCCGGAGTAAATTTGGCACGCAGATTTCGCAGTCTCCGACTTTGTCGGAGCGCAGATTGCAACCTGTTTGTCTACGCAAATCCACTAAATCCGCGTGCCTTATAAAACACTAACGTTCCCTTTTAAAACTATTTCATTAGAGAGAAAAAGAGAAAGCAAGCCTGCTCTACCTGTTTTAAGTAAATAACTCCACTGGTAAGCGCCTCCAAAAAACTTGTGCAACTTGTCCCGACCATTCAGGATTTGCGGTAAAAATAACAGTGGGTGCATATTGTGATTAATCCCCGATGCGTCGCGTCCCTAAATTTTTCCAATCAAGGTGCGGTTAATTTTTCTTTCTCCAAATGGATCCGTTTTTGGTGGTTGTTTTTTCCAACTCACCTTTTACGGCCCGGTCATTCAACACTTTTTCCGCTTCGTTTCTGGGAGTCCCGGTTAATTCAGAGAACTCTCTGGCTGTTAAAGACGGGTATTTTGCAAAAACAGCCGTGAGATCTTTCGGGTAACTTTTCTTTTCGGCATTGGGTTCCAGGCTCAGGATTGCCTGTTCGTATGAAGCATAAGGTTTTGAACCGTAAACTTTTTCAGTCTTACCTGATTTACCTGTAAAGAACAACGTTGGAAATCCTCTTACACCCAATTCCTTTCCGAGCTTCAAATCTTCATTGAACAATTCTTTTGCTCTTCCTTCGTAATCGGTTTTAAATTGCCCCGCATTCAAGCCAGCTTTCTTGGCTGCTGCTTCCAAATATTCCCATTTGGTGATGTTTTTCTTCTGTAGAAAGACCATTTCACGCACTTCACGCAGGAATACGATTGCTTTGTCTTTGTCCTGCATTTGTGCCGCTT
The DNA here is from genome assembly GCA_002432565.1 of Flavobacteriales bacterium UBA5869. Taxonomy (GTDB): domain Bacteria; phylum Bacteroidota; class Bacteroidia; order Flavobacteriales_D; family Crocinitomicaceae; genus Fluviicola. The sequence goes on along the minus strand of DJFP01000203.1, from coordinate 50,838 downwards.
TAAAAGCTATAGAAGGTGGATAAGAAGACGAAAGCGGATCTTCCAGCCACACGTCTCCGTCTATCGGCATATCGTAATAAGCGCTTACTTCGTCCCAGTGATGCGCCACGTCGGAAGGTTTACTGATTCCGCCGCTGTTATAGCTCCAATCCGGAAGCAGGCCTCCCATGCGGTATTCAATTTCGATGCTGTTCCCGTATTCCAGTTTCAGTTTACGCAGTTGCGGTTCAATTCCCCAACAGGAAGAACAGATCGGATCCGTGTAATAAATGACCTTTATCGGTTTTTCAATCAATTTAAAGTTGTTAGCTCCCAAAGAATCGTTTTCGTTCCCGGGCATCTCGCACATCCCGCTCTCGATATCGCAAAGCAAAGGATTGGTTTCTTTCTGCATGTTCTTGTTGTTTTGTGAGTTGCAATTGGCAGTACCGAAAAGCAATACTGCGAGTAAAATGTGATGCGTCAATTTCATGAATATCTGTTGTTCGGTGCAATTATTTTACCTTTGTACAAAGTTCAATATAATAAAATAAGCCCGCAATAAGTCAGTTTTTTATGACTACCAAAAAAATGAGTGCAGAAAACGAAACATGTCCGGCACAAGCACTTTTGAAGATGCTTTCGGGAAAATGGAAACCGGAAATTTTTCGCCTGGCGACCAAAGGTCCTTTGCGTTTCAGCAGTTTGCTTCGCGAGGTTGCGGGATCAAACAAACAATCGTTGTCTGTAGCTCTAAAAGAATTGGAAGAAGCCAAATTGCTTCAAAAAGTCATCATCCGGGAAAAGCCTTTGCATATAGAATACAATCTCACCGAAAACGGGAAATCTTTAATTCCGATCTTTGAGCAGTTGGAGAGTTTGGGTTGAAGTAATTAGTAATTACAACTCCCCATCCCAAGCCATAAATTTGCAACCGCAATCTTCAAGTTCGTCAAATTCTTCTTGAGTTGTACCATCATAAACATCTTCTTCGTGTTTTGAGTTGTATTTAGTAACAAATCCTTGCTTATTTCTATACCATTCTTCGGCAGATCTTGCTGATTCTACTCTTAATTTCCCACCTGCAACCTGAAGGGCCAGTTGTTTTGCTTTTCCAACTAATTTAGAACCTCCTCCCTGCCTAGTGGGACTTCCAACAAGCCACCTGATATATAGATGTTTTAAATCTTTTTGAGTAAAATCCTCAAACCTCATTTCAACCATCATAACTGCTATAGGGTCTCTTTCACCTTCGTAATGTGCAATAAAAGTCCTCTGGTACTTAGGCATATCCAAATGAGGTTCCCCTCTGTTTGTTCTGTTATCAGGATCGGTTAACTCATTTGCTACATCTGCTCCTTCATCCGCCTGATTCCATTCATCTCCGGAACATTCTTTTTCTCCTTTATCTTTATTGGGATTTCCACCTAGTAAAAGCCATTCTGTTTCAATTTTATGAAGCGCCAAATCCATCTCCATGCTCCAACCGTTTATCTCGGTGATATCTACTTTCTTAAAAGGGCCTTTGCTCTTTTCTGTTTCTACTTTTGGGACAATTTTAACTGTTTCAGCACGCACATAAACGTTTCTACTTGTCACATTTTCCCAACCACCATTTTCCACGTTTTTTATAGCGTGAACCCTTACCCATGGAATAGAAGGCCTGGCATCTTCGCGTTCATCCCTGTTCTCTTTTTCCTCTTGATTGGCTCCTCTTCTTGAAACGAAAATATCATCATCATTAATAATAATTTTCTGTCCTTGAATTAGTTCTTCCAAAGGATCAAATTCTTCATCATCCGGATTTCCGGTGCCATAAATACTTCCCCCCTGTTCTTTCACTACGTGTGTAATTCCCCAGGTTACTTCTGCTTCTTCAATCGCTCGTTGCACAGGTTGAGCGGATCCTGAATTTATAACGGTTCGATTTAATGATTTCAATTGAGTAGTCGATCCTGTTACCAAAGCCCTTGCCCCCATCTCATCCGCTTCTTTTTCCAAACCGGCATCATCGTTTACGGGTGTTTGTCCTTTGAGCTGCATGGTGGGTTTTACCCTTCCCTGCTTTTGTTGTACCACGTGCCAGGTTTCATGGGGCAGGTGTTTCTCTTGTCCGGGAGCAATGTGAATATCTGTTCCCTGCGCATACGCGTGTGCCTGTAACTGCGCCGGTTTATCCGAATTGTAATGCACTTTTACATCATCCAGGGAATAACCGGACATACTTTCAACTCCCGATTTCAGATTGTCCGGAAGACCGGTATTGTTTTTTAGTTTTTGGATGGAATCTTGTGTAACAGAATTTGCGCCATCACTTTCCTGTAATTGCTTTATCTGTTTCGATTGATCTGTATCCTGGGAAACAGCTGTTAATTTTCGCTGAGCAAGAACTTCCGGACGGTTATCCGTTATCCCAAAATTGGAAATGCTTGACTTTCGTTCACCTGAAGCATCAGATATTTCCTTGTCGGTATTTATCTGAGCAGGGTTCTGGTAAGTGTTCATCAGCAAAAAATGAATAGTTGTTGTTCAAATCTACTCTTTTTTCTGAATTATTACTATCAATTCCACGAACGGTATTCCATCGGTGTTACCCCGGTTTTTGATTTAAACAGCCTGTTAAAAGACTGCGAATGCTCAAATCCCAGTTCAAAGGCAATTTCGCTTACGGAAAGTTGTGTCGTACTCAATTTTTCCTTTGCCGCTTCGATGAGCTTACTGTGAATGTGTTGCTGAGTAGTCTGCCCGGTAAGGGATTTCAACAAACTCGACAGGTAATTGGGTGAAATATTCAATTGTGAGGCAATATCCTGCGCTTGCGGCAATCCTTTTTCAATCAAATTTCCTGATCTGAAGTAACTTTCCAGCAAGTCTTCCAGTTTTTCAAGTACCTGGTGGTTCGTTTTCTGACGTGTAATAAACTGGCGCTGGTAGAACCGGTCAAAATAGTTCAATAAAACCTCTAAATGAGCAATGATAATTCCCTGAGTAAAAGCATCTATGTTGCTGTGGTATTCCTGCTTCATCTTTTGAAGGATGTCGACCACCACTTCTTCTTCTTTCTCGGAAACGAATAAGGCTTCATTGACGGAATAACCGAAAAAATCGTACTGCTTGATCTTCTTTGCCATCGGGTGGTTCCAAAGAAAATCCGGGTGAAGACAAAGAATGATCCCGCTGGGTTTCGGCGGAGTTTTATCGATAGTGATTTGTACCAGCTGTCCGGGAGAAACCATCGAAACGATGCCGCCGTCGAAATCGTATTGCTGGTGGCCGTAACGGAACCTCCCGTTCATGTCGTGTTTTAGTCCGATGCAGTAGAAATGCTGCAGCCAGCTGATTTCCTTATCGTCTGTTTGGTATTCCACCAAGCCATAGTCAATAACACTTACCAACGGATGTTCGGGTGCCGGTAAACCTGCGATCTTGTGGAATTCACTGATGGAATTAAATACGTGAACTTGCTTCTTCATAAGCCATAATGCAATCAAAGATAGGGCATTGAAAAGAATCTGCCCTATCCTGTTTTAAAATTAATAATCTGTCGATTTACTCAATGCTTCATGGGATGTCATATCCGTTTTCAGCATGTTTATTTTCGCTTCTGCCAACCCGAATGCATCTGATCCCATAACAAAATGTACCGGCGGATTTTGCATATTTCCTAAAGCAATGAATGCTTCAGCAGCTAATTCAGGATTTCCCGGCTGGTTACCTGCAATTTCTTCCTTATGCTTCAATTCCAGTGCACGTGCGGTTGTGTATTCGTGAATCGGGTTTTGAGGTGTATTCAGGGAACCTGATTCCAGGAAGTTTGTTCTGAAATACCCCGGATAAACAATTGTTGCGGAAATTCCAAACTCGCTTGCTTCCGAAGCTAATGCTTCCGTGAATCCCGCTACTGCGAATTTGGTAGCACAGTAAACTCCCCATCCCGGAAATGCTCCAAGCAAACCGCCGATTGAAGCAACATTCATGATGTGACCTGATTTCTGCGAACGCATCAACGGCATCACCCGACGGATAACATTCAGCGAACCGAATACATTTGCATCGAAATTCTCACGTGCCTCTCTGTCCGATAATTCTTCCAGGGTTCCCAGTTGACCGTAACCTGCATTGTTTACCAATACATCTATTCTACCAAATGTTTTTACAATGGCTTCTACTCCTTGTTGAACGCTTTCTTCATTCAAAATGTCCATTTCAAGCGGCAGGAAATTTGCTGATTTTTCAATCACTTTTTCAAGACTTGCAATTGACCGGGATGTTCCTGCTACACGGTATCCCTGCGCGATCAATTGTTTTACGAGTGCCAATCCCAATCCTTTGGATGCTCCTGTTACGAGCCATACTTTGTTTGTGTCCATGATTTTTTGTTTAATTATTTGTACACTACAAAGTTGCGGCGAAAGTGATCCACGGATGTAACCGTTTCAACGAGGATTGTAACCGAAACATCGAAAAGGTTCAAGAGAGTTCAAAAAGGTTCAAAAGTTTCGTCAAGCAGATTCAGAATCCATTGAAATCAATTCCAAACGCCGTTCATTGCTGTCAAAATAATCGGTTTTCCATCGGTAATGATGATAGTATGTTCATGCTGTGCCATGAAACCGCCTTTGTTTCCGACCATTGTCCAGCCATCGTTTAAAGTATCCGCGTAGGTGGATGTTGTTGAAATGAATGTTTCAATGGCTACAACGGAGTTCTTTTTAAATCGCCGGTGATCGAAGCGGTTCTTGTAATTCAGCAATTCATCGGGCTGTTCGTGTAAACTTCTCCCGATTCCGTGTCCGCCGAGATTTTTAATGACTTTGTAACCGCGTTTCTTGGCTTCGGTTTCCATCAAATGACCAATATCTGCTATTTTCACCCCGCCCTGAATGCTGTCGATTGTTTTTCGTAAGATTTCTTTGGATGCATCGACCAATTTCTGATGCCCGTGAATGTCTTCGCCGATTATGAAAGAGTTCCCGTTATCCGACCAAAAACCTCCCAATTCGGCAGAAACATCGATATTGATCAGATCTCCTTCTTTCAGTATTCGTTTGGCTGAAGGAATTCCGTGGCAAAATTCTTTACCCACGCTGATACAGGTCCAGCCCGGAAATCCGTAAGTTAAATAAGGTGCTGATTTAGCCCCCAGATCAGCAAGGATCTGTGCTCCGTATTCGTCCAGTTCTTTGGTACTGATTCCCGGCTTGGCATACTTGCTCATTTCCCGTAAAGTAATGGCAACTGCTTCGCTCGCTTTTTGCATTCCAATGAGTTCTTCTTCTCGTGTGATTGACATGTCCGTATGTTATTTGTTTGATTCATCCCTTTTTACAGGAATCATTTGAATATCTGTTTGTTTTACAAAGATAATGGTATCTCCGGCTTGCTGAAGATTTATTCGGTTACTCTACACAACTGGTCGCCATCCTTCGGGATTGAATAAGGTTCCTTAAAGATCCGGAAGGGTTGGAACCAGTTTCAATAAGTTTCGTTTTACATTCAATAAGTTCGATTACATATTGAATAAGTTTCGCTTCACAGATAATCAGTTTCATTTAACATTGATACAGTTTGCCAGAAGATCGCTTCGGTCCGACGTGAGATTGGTTCAAATGGGTTTGTTTCTATAGTTGAGTACAACTTCCGCCGATTACTTTAAAGCCATCCGGGAACTTTTTCCAGAAACGGATGTAACGGAATTTCCCTTCAATCCTGTTTCCAAGCATACTTCCTTTCAAATCGTAAACAACCGTTACAACAGCTGTATCTTCTATGATGTTAATCTGTTCAATCGTCGGGATTATTTCTTCAACTACCATTTCTCCGGCACGGTGCGAAGCCAGGTCCACAGCTTTGGTAATCACATTCCCGCCGGGAACCACGAACAACAAATCATCGTGGAGGATTTTTTCCAGTACGGAAATATCGCTTTTCTTAATTGCTTCCAGGAGTGTATTTTCAAGATCAATTATTTCGGTTTTTGTCATAGGTACTTTTTTTATTCATATTCCGGGAAATAAAGCTCATCAAAGTCTTTGATTTCCGAAAGTTTGATCATTTTATCCTGTTTGATATCTTTCCAGGTTTCTTTGAATACTTCTTCTCCGCTTTCAGCATCTTCATTGATATTCACTCTTTCCTGCATTCTTTTGGTCGAGAAATTAATACTCTTTTCCCTGTTAATGACCGGTCCGCGACTACTTGTGGAATCATACCCGATCAGTTCAAAATCCCCGTTTTGGTAGCGGAATGTATGTGTCCAGTAACCGTATCTCCCATGGCGGTATTCCACGTACAGTTTTCCTTTTCGGATGTCCAGCGTTAATTCCGGTGCATAATATACGCCGCCTTCTTCGTTTTCGGAGGAAAAACAATCCGGGTTTTCTGAAGCAAGTTCGTATCCGTTTGCTCTTTTAAACAGCACGACAATTCCTCTCCGGTTGCGGTCCAGTTCACCCCGAAATTCGTCCTGTACAAACATGCTTTTATCCGTTCCCTTGATCATTAAAACCAAGTCGGCGATTCCGTCTTTGTTCAGGTCTCCGCTTACTTTGTCAAAAAGCACCATTCCTTTCGGGATGTAATCCATGGGATCTTGTTTCAGTTCCACAACCGGGATTTCTTTTTCGGGAATATTCGCAGATTCGGTAGTACGAACTTCTTCAGTAGCCACTTTTTTAACTGAATCCGTTCCTGGATCACTGCAGGATGTATTCAAAAAAAGGATACCAATGCAAAATATCGTGAATTTATTCTTCAAGTAAGGACTATTAACTCTTTGATTCATTTTTTCTTATTATTCAACTATAAATCGTTTAGGATAATTCTCAGGACTGGCAATTTGAAAGTATTCGTCAAAATCCTCTTCAGGTGTGTTTTCATAATATTCCTTCAGTTTTTCAAGAAAGGATCCCAGTGACGGAGCTATGACATTCCGGTCATTATCTGCATGCCAGAATTCAATCAACTGTCCTTTTTGCCCGGTGAAAAGTCCACCCATGTCATAACAGATATAGTCACCTCCGCCATTGTGGAAGATAGGTATCCATTTTTCATTCCACCAGTTCTCAACATCAAAGTCAAGCCCGATCATGGAAGTATTTTGTTTCGCAATATCAAGCGCTTCTTCCAATGGAATAAAAGCAGCGTTGTTTACAAAAGCTTCGAAACAGTCATCATCCTGTCCGTTTTTCCAGGCGTAAAGTGCTAAAAGATCAGCCGGAAGTTTGAGTTGATATTGCGCTTCTAACACTTCCACCTGCTTTTCATCCAAAGGATCCTTCAGGTATTGATAGAATTCAGATCTTACTGTTGACAATAATACATCTAGTTGTTGGATCGTTTCTTTCATCATCGTTTAATTAATAATTTCCGCATTCGGATCTGCGTTGATTTTCGCGATACGGTCTCGCCATTGCTGTAGTTCTTCAGGAGCCAGGCGAACCCAGTCTGTCAACTCTCCGACAATTTTCAACGGATGCTGACTGCGGTAAGAACGTGTGGGATTCCCCGGGAACTTTTTGTCCGTTACATTCGGGTCGTTTTCAAACTCGCCGGTTGGCTCCACGATGTAAACACGTCCGTCCCCTTCACCCGGTGCAATTTCAGCGGCAAGTCCTGCTCCGTTTGGCAATGCGGTGAAGTAAATGTGATTCATGATGATTTCCGGTTTGTAATTAGAAGGAAAACCGGCTGTCAATAAATCCCCTACTTTTAAATCTGCTTTTGTTCCATGATAGAACGGACCATGGTCAAGAACCTCTTTTTGGTTTTCGGATTTCATGTTTTTGTATTGAGAATGATGATTAACAGGCACAAAATTAAGTGTTCAGGGGCTTTTTTCTGCTATTGCATTTCTCAATTGTTTTCCCGACCTTGCTGCAAAGTTTAAGGCTTTACTCCCGGAAAATCTTTTCTATCCTTTCTGTCCGATCATGTAACTCAGAAATTGGTTAGACTTTCGGTCGGTTGTACAACCTTAGTTTCTCTTTCGGTGTTCTCTCCTTCCGGTGTTTGTTCAGATACCATGAGCTGAATCAGGGCCTTCAATACTTCGGGATCAACTACGTAATCGCTAAAATAAATGTGGTTTCCTTTCAGTCGGTGAACAATGGAATTCCCCCCTAATCCAAAACCTTTTTTGATCATTATGTATTGATTGATTCCCATTCTTTCGGACCAATTTGTGATGGACTTTATATCTTCTATTTTTAATCCCTGAGCTTTACTGAAAGGTTTCGAGTAATCATAGAATTGTCCGTTTTCATAAACAAATCCATATTCGAGTTTTCGTATGGAACTATAGAAAACCAAATTTATAAAGGAAGCCACAGCCATTAGCCCTAAAATTGATCCCCAGAAAATCGGCGCAAAAGACAGCTCATTCATAACCACGAGTAAAACAGCACCCGTTGCGAATGCCAGGCCAGAGAGTAAAAGGAAGACAATTCTTTTCCTGTACCTTTTTTTGTCGATTAGAATTTTCATAGTATTCGGTTGGTTTAAATTGATTTACATTCCGGGCCAATATAAGAAATTAAATTTATGCCCGTCCGGGTCCGAGAATGCAAATGTATATCCCTGCTGGAATTTTTGGGGTGGTGAGGAAATCGTTCCGCCGGCCTGTTTTACTTTTTCCACCCATTGGTCCACTTCTTCTTCACTGTCGGCTGACAACGAAAAAATCAATTCGTTTGCGGATTTCGGAATCGAAAGTCCCCCGTTCATAGGGTCCGACAACCTTTTCTCCGTAAAGAAATTGATGATGAAACGACTCGTATCTCCGAAAACAAAACTGACGAATTCTCCATCTTCCATGTTATCGTTGCGTTTGAAACCAAGTGCCGTATAAAAGTCCGCGGTTCTTTTCAAATCACCGGAGACATAATTTCCCCAAATCAATCTCACATTCATACTTTTTGTTTTTAGATCATTAAGATACTACTTTTCATGAAAGTACTTTTTCAAACCTCACACTCCCGGAGTTGACTTTTGTGACCTGGTGTGTGAACGGGTTCGGACTTCCGATTGTCCACTTCCCGCTTTCAAAGATGAAAGAGATGAATTTTCCCACACCGTTCTCAACGATCCCGAGACTGTCACCATCGTTCGGTTCGTATGCAAAATCAAAACAGTTTCGGGTGTTTAGTTCTTTCAGAATACTTTCGGCAGTGAGTTCACCGTTAAATTCGTGATCGGGTTCGATCAGCAGTCCATCCATGGTTTGTTCGGACATCCCGGTAATTTTGTGCAGCGACCAGCGGTAGCTTTGCACTTCCGGAACAGCTTTATCTTTTCGGGCCCTCCGGGAATTTTTGTTATGAACTGCGAAAGGCTTTGGTTCGCAGGTACAAAAAGTGATAGTTGCAGCGTTTTGACACATTATTCTGAGCATTATTTAAACAAGATAATAAAAGGTAATCGTTCAATAAAAATTCAATGCATGAATTCACTCACGTTTATTCTTTCCGACCAATTCAATTCTGCAGGTAATTCCTGACTCGAAAATTCGATGTGAATAACCCTTCTTTTCTTTCCATTGGTCGTACGACCCGAACTATGAAGGGTTAACGGTTTCATAAGCATGACCCCACCACGCTTTACGGAACAGGTTGTTTCCGTTTCATGCTCCCAATTAATAGTTTCAGGCCTATAAATTTTCTTCAGATGTGATTTTGGAACAACTCTCAAAGCTCCGTTGTTTTCATCTGTATCATCCAAATGAATACGTATGGTTGTGATATTTTCCAAAAAATCAATCGGGGGCTGAACAGCAAATTGGTTTTGTTTATTTGTCCATGGACCAAAGCCAATCAATTCAATCTTTTTGTCTACCGAAATAGTCAAATCCTGGTGATAGGAAACATACCAATTCGAGGCTTCCGGTTTATCGAAATAAATACTCTTAACAGCAAAAAAGTGGTCACCCATGATTTCTTTGATCATCACTTTCAATTTGTTTGTGAAAATCAAATCTATGGTAGATGGAATTTCTTTTAAAAATTGCCGGATTGCAAATAAGTCATTTGTTTTACGAAAAGTTTCCTTAGATGAATCAGCCTCATTAATCGCGGTCAAAATACGCTGAACTTCATCATTTGAGTAAATGTTGTCAACAACCGAAAAACCGTTCTCCATAAGCTGCTGTTTGTATTTTATGGTATTGTTCATCTTCTTACATTTCATTATTTAATCAGTGGAAAAAACACATTTTTCTCTACTAACATTTTAGGACCCACCTTTCTGCTGAGTGTATCCATCCAAAGTTCGGAGATATCCATTAGGTAAAAACTCACCTTGATAGTTTGCCCCTCTTTATCAACCAACTCAAACCAACTATAGTCAAACCACGGCACTTTAAATCCATAAAGACCTTTGTGAAGGACTACTTCGATAATATCTGCATTGTTTAGTGTAATTTCTTCAGTAGGATTGATCGATGTAATGGTATTGTATCGCAGAATCAACTTTGCATTTTTTGAATGTTCCAGATGATTCTTATGTATGATAAGACTTGGAACTGTTAGTAGTGATAAAAACAGGTTTAATCCAATTAATGCCTCATAGCCGACACCGTGATAAACAATTAATAAAGAAAAAACTACTTGTGCCCCTAATAAAATCCAGGTTAGAATAGATCTGAAAATGACCTTATTACGTTCGAATTGGTAAATATGCTCCTTGATGGATGGCTTAGTCATGTCTTTTAGTAAGGAATTCATAAATGTAATTCACTTTTACGAACAAGTAAACGTCACTTCCAAAAATCCTTCATCTTCACCTTTTCTCTGGTTAGTTTCGTCACAAAAAAGAATTGGTACAATTCCCAAAACCAAACCCGGCGGCCGATGTTGGTGTACCAGCGCATGGCACTTCTCAATCTCGCTTCTTTGTGAAAGAATAACCGCATCAATGCTTTTGGTCTCAATTGTACTGTTATTTCTATCAGTTTGACATACAAAATTACCTGCCAGGGTTTCAGGTACTGCGTTTTGATAACCTGGTGTTTGTAATCCCATTTTCGCTGATCGGTTAATACAATTTCTTTTTCTTTCACTTCTTCAAAATAGGGTGTCCACTTGTGAGGAGTTGCATATAACAGTTGGATCTGATCGGGATCGTAGGATACCAGTTGTTTCCAGCTGTTGTAAAAATCGCGCGTCTTTTCTTCTCCAAATCCAACCACATAAGTAGCCATGGAAAGGATGTTGTGTTTCCGCAGTAATTGAATGGCTTCTTTGTCTTTGGAAACCGTACCTGCCTTTTTGATTCGTTCAAGCACCACCTCGTCGTAATTTTCGATTCCCAACAGAAAGCGTTCGAAACCTGCTTTTTTGTATAGATGAAGGAACTCTGCATCCCTTACAATATTATCTGCGCGGATAGAACCCACCAGTATCAGCTTTAAGTTCTTTGCAACCAAAGCTTCCAGGAATTCGCGCCAGGCTTTCGGATTAGACGATGGGTTTTCGTCCGCAAAATTAAAGACCAGTACACCATATTCCTTGTGCAGCATTTCCATCTCATCTGCCAGAGACTGCGCGCTTCTGTGCCGCCACTTTTTCCAGAATAAGCTCTGTCCGCAATAGGTACACGGATACGGACATCCTCTGGAAAACTGGATCACCACTGCTTTTCGTTTTCCCCAATAGGTATAATTATACCCTTTCATTAATTCCCAGCCAATACGGAAATCATCCAGGTTCTTAATGGTTGGAGCTGTCTCGGTTTTGAAAGGAATTCCTTCTAATCTAAATGCCAATCCCTTGATAGACCCCAGGTCAGACTCATGATTCTCCAATGCTGTTATTAAGTTCACGATGATCTCTTCCCCTTCTCCGCACACAATGTAGTCGATCTGCGGATTGTCTTCCAGTATCTCTTTCCAATGATAGGTTGGAAAAACGCCTCCGATGATCATTTTGACCTGTTCATTTTGCAGTCGAACCCTTTTAGTGATCTCATTGATAATCGGCTGTGCTGAAGTTGAACCGGAATGTCCCAGTAAGATTGCATCCGGTTTCTGTTCCAGTATCAAAGCAACTACTTTGTCGATCTTATAATTGTAGTAATCGGCATCCAGCAGCTGAACTTCATGACCGGCATCAATTAATGGTCCTCCGATGGATAAAAGTCCCAATGGAGGTAAATGTTCGTTAGCCATTCTGCTTCCTATGGATAAATGAGGCGGGTTGATTATTAAGATTTTCATTTGAAAATGAGTTAAATTACTTCGAATCAAAAATATTAAAGTACTTTGAATTACAAAGCGAATAAATGTTAATTTATCTTCTCATCGGGGTGAAAGCTTTAAAAAACCATTAAATGCATTAATCTTATTTCCCGAACCAGCTTCTGATCTTGCGCTTCATACGCTCTTTGCGCGTTGGCATATGCACATAAAATGCAGTTATCTCACTTTCCGAAGATAAATCTATCTCCAACTTTCCATTTTTCAGATGAGCGTCGGTTTGCGTTTGATCAAGATGCTTTAAATCACTAAACACCAATTTTTTATTGGGATAATCGAGATAAATAACTTCCAATACATCCGGCATTGGAGCAGACGAGATATTATTCAGAACTAATTTGAAATTTCCATCTATATCCGTTACCGTTTGTAACTGATTATTGATTAATCTCACTTGCGCGAAAGGTAATTGTTCTCCGGTTTCGCTATCAAACACCATTCCTTCAATAATCAAACTGTCTGTAGTGTTCTGCCCATAAGTGGTGGTGGCAAGAGAAACTGCTAAACCGGTAATCGCAGCTGCCTTTAGTATGAAATTACCCGATTTTGGTACTTCTTTGCCCCAATGTTCGAGTTGTTTGGGATGATACATTCCGCAAAGACTTTGATCATGTTGTTTCTGAAGTGATTCAATTTCAGCCCAGCTCGATTTTGAAAAGTCTACGATTTTTTTCTCACATTGTCCGCAAATACGACCACCCTGTACAGGAGCCATGTCCAGCCAGTTTTGTCCGCAATGTTTCGGTTTAGGGATTGATGGCATAGTATCTTATTTTATTTGTCTGCTAACAAGATGAACCTTGAGCTAATTTTCCATAAAAATAAAAAAACCGATCCCTTTTTGCAGGAACCGGTCTTTCACACCAAACTATGAAACTTACAACTTCACAAATCGGCCGGTGTGGATGCCTGATTCATTCCGGATTTGAAACGTAAACATGCCTTTATTCAGAAGACTGATATCCAGTGAATTTGCACCCTCAATATGGATGTCAGGTACCTACCTTTCCGGCGATAATGCAAAACCCACTACGAGGAGAGCTGATTTTTTCATAGTTTTTCATTTTAATAAGCTATGAAACAAAGCTACCCTAACTCCATGGGTTTCCCGTTATGAAAAAAGTGTGAATGCTTTTGAATTTAAGGCAGCAGGCTCTTTTTTAATTGTTCCTGCAGTTCCGAAGGTGTAAATGTGGTTGCTGACTTCACAAATGAGCTAAAATTGGCTGTACTGTCGAAGTTTAGTTCAAAAGCGATTTCTTTTAAGGTTAAATCTCCGGAAACCATCAGGCGCTTGATCTCCAAAATAAGGGCTTCGTGGATCAGTCTGAGGGGAGTTGTCCCGAATGTTTCTTTGCAAAGGGCTGTCAGCCTGTCAGTACTCACTCCCATCAATTCCGCATAATCAGCAACTTTCCGTTTTTCCTTAATTCCCTGCCCCAGAAGCTGCAAAAATTTCCCTCCAAAACTCCCGGAATCATTGTTGGAATGGTACTGGTGCTGTTCAATAAGCGTAATCAGGACAATCTGNNAGAATACTTTCGGTAATCTCATACAAATGATTAAAAGTATTGGTGTCTAGCTGCAGCCCGGCCTGCGGGAAATACAGGTAATGATATTTTACAGGAAAAATAAAGTCAAAAATATCCTTTTTGAACTGCAGGATGAGTCCTTCTGCTTCCTCACGTTTCAGGTGATGGATCTGACCGGGATAAACCGTATAAACACAATTTTCATTTAAACCGGTTTTGCTAAAATCGATCAATTGTTCTCCTTTTCCTTCCCTTACCAAAATGATTTCAAAATAATCATGCCGGTGAGGAATGCTGAAATCGTAGGGATTCGGGTAGTTCAATGGTTCTACTACGAGGAAATTGTTTGGGTGCGGAAGGCTTACAACATTCATACAAATCAACAGTCGGTTTGAACAAATATATTGAATTCAAAATGCAAAATTCAAAAGAGTCTAATCAAAATGATGTGTCGTTTTTAAATTTTATTCACTTAAGACCAGAAGGTACTTGTCGATGTAGGCATGTTTTTCTTTCGATTTGTATTGCTGGATAAATCTGGGATGCTCCAGTATTTCTATTCGGTCGAACAAATGTGCTTTTTGATTCAGTTTTTGAATAAAAACGGCATTTTTCTTACCCAGCACAAATACTTTCGAAGTGTCCAGTCCCAGGCTGATGTGCTTTTCCAACGAAACAATCATAAAATCCTGCACCGCTTCAAACAGTGCCGGATCGTCGTAATAATTTGCGTTGAGCCACTGCCCGGTCTTCGATTGTCTTACGATTGCAAGCGGAAAGGGTGAATTGATGTAGAACTGACTGTAAAATGCTTCCGGACCACCATAGGCCGCAATCATGTCGTAGATAAAAACGGAGGAAATCTCGTGTGTATGTGCCGAATGCATCGTTATACCGCAAACCGATTCCAGGCGTTTGGTATCAGTAAACGGGACTCCGGTCACTCCTGCCCCATGCCGGCTCGGATTAATCCCGACGATGAATTTTCGAGTTATCTCGTCATTGTAATACTTCCGGTAAAACTGCTTCATAACGTCCAGTGTTTCCGGGTTGTCCAAATAAGGATTCAGCACGCGAAAACCTTCGGGTAATTTACCGGGATAACTCAGGTTACGGTTGAAATCGATGATTTTATCAGCAAAACTCATCCTTTCATGTTATTACTAATTCAAGATAGGTTTCTCCTTCCTCCACCACTTCTTTGTTATAAACGCGTTTACCTCGAATCTGAACTAATTCCTGCATGTTGTCCAGCCAACTTTGTGTGCATAATTCCAGTTTCATAATTGGATTACCAGGTTCATCCTGGATAAATTCAGAAACATGAGCCAAAAATTTATCCAGCAAATCTTCAAGCGGATACTGCCTGTCTTCCATTTCACCCAGTTCTTCTTCCAGGGTAAAAGAAAATGCAGTTACATAATCCCCTTTTTCCACCAGGCCATCATTATCTGCGTGGAGTGCTTTATAGATTCCTTCTGAAACCTTTTCAAACCTGGAAGTATCCCCATATTTTTCGAGTTCTATCAGCTCAATGTTTTTCATTGTTCTCTTTTTAGTCTTCTAAAACTAGCGAATTTTCACGACCGTCTAAGTATTGAGTTTCTTAAATAAACAAATGTCTGTTTTTACTTGTGGTATAACCCTAAGAAGATTTCCCATAAGTGTTTTCGAATTTAAAATTCTCTTTGTTCTCCTGTTCGATCAGGATCTCATTCAAAAACGGCTCCGTGATTTGTTTGATCTCGTTTTCAGAAATATCCAACGCATGTGGGTCACGTACCAATTGCAGCCAGGGCTTTCCGGCTTTAAAATCATAACTTCCGAAAACGATCACAGGGGTTCCTTTTACCTGCACCGTAGTCCTGTCTGCCAACACCCATTGATCGGCCCAATGATACAGGTATTTTGCATCTTCCTTTACAAGACGCAAACAAGAATGAGAAGCAGGATAACCCGGCATCGCATATTCATGCCAGCCTATACCTTCCTTATTCAAAATATTAAAGTTCCACCTTAACTCCCACTCGTCATTGACCGTACTGATAGTCTTTTTTGCTTTCCAGTTCGTAAAAAACAAACCTGTAGGAGTTTGAGCATTTTCCCGCCCCATACTGGTGGGACCGGTGTGTACCAATTCGCCGCATTCATAAGCAGCAAAAGCCTGGGTTGGATANNTCTGTCACCGCTTCGGTCAACCGGAACAATGACGGTGTCCATGCGTGTGAAATTGGATTTATCGGTCCTGTTTACCGCGAAAACGAGTTCTTTTTCAGAGTCAGTGAGTGTAGAATCCAACAGCCACTCTTTGGCATTTTTCAGCTCATACACCAGCGATTTGGGTTGTTTCCTCTTCGGAAGCATGTTCTTTTCATCTTCCGGTGTTTCTTTATTGGGCTGACATGCAACCAGGAAAACAAGCAACAGCTTAAAAACAAAGACGGGCCTTTTCATAGACGATGTATTGATCTCAATGAATATCAATTAATCTGTCTAAAAATGGATTACATAATTATTGGATTGCCGGAAAATAGCGTTAAAAATGATTAATTCGCACCTCTATTTTTCTCAAAATCTACCCGGTCCATTTTATACCAATTGCATGGAATATCTTCGTAGTAAAAGGTTTCAACAAACTTCATCCCGATCTTTTTAAGAATGTGGTTCGATTCGGCATTTTCACATGCTGCAGCAGCATATAATTCGGTTAATTTTAGTTCGTCAAAAGCATATTCCAGGCAAATCAGTGCGGCTTCGGTGGCAATGCCTTGCCCCCAATATCTCCTGATCAAGCGGTAACCCAGATCGTAATAATTTTGGTGGTTATTAGTTAATTCCGTTACATATTTCAAACCGGCCCATCCTACGAATTCATTTGTCTTTTTATCTATTACTGCCCAGCGACCAATCCCATGGGTTTCATATTGCCGGCGCACAAATGTTATCATCTCCGCGCTTTTATTTTTGTCGGTAACCGGCTTGTTACCAAGGTACCGGTGAACTTCCGGATCTGAATCCAGCTCGAACATGCCTTCCAGATCATCCGGAAGCATTTCACGTAAGACTAATCGTTCGGTCTGTGCAAAAATTTTCATGTGTTGGTTCTTTTAGATTCGGGAGACAGGATGTTTTTCAAATTGCGTTCAAAATTTTCCCTGTCAATTAAAATGCTGCCTTTTTCAAAGGCTTTGATTCTATTAATCAATACATCAACGGAGGCCTCAATTTCAAAAGCCTCCTGAAATTCCCGAAGAAACTGACTGACATTCACCCGATGCTCCATTAACGAAATATAATTCGGAGGTCCCTGGAATGTTTCCTGCTTATCAGATGCATCCCCTTCCCACAAACAAATGATGCATGTATCGTAAAATTCATCGGTATCCATGGTTGGAAATCCACAGCCCGGACAAGTTTTCTTGTTATGAACGATGTTCGACTCTTCCATCAGTCGGTTAAACTTCCGGCGTCTTTCTTCAAAATCATGCAGTAATTCCCAATCAAAAGCTGTCAGCTTCGATGGATCAAACCGATCGGCTTCAACTGCCCGTTTTCGTTTCCAGCTCTTTGCCGGGTAGTTTTTCATGAGATATTCTGTTTTTACTCAGCATCCAATTCAAAGATACGCTCTCTCAAAATCCCGTCTTTACCAAACTCATCCAGCGTTCCATCCAGATCCATCCACATGCGCGTTATCGGCTCATTATCCAAGCCCACGCCAACCCAGGTGAAAACACCGTTCAGGTCATAAACACCGTTGTCGTCTTTCAGTGTAAAGTCGCAAGCCACAGCCAGGCCGCATCTGACCAGAATCATCTTGTTGTCATCGGTTTTTCTTCCGCCTGTAAGCCAGTGCGGCTCACTGGTTATTTCAAAGGAAAGCATTTTGGTACTGGCAGATTGCTGCATGAACATCCGCTCAAGCGTGCTTGTAATTTCTTCAAACGGGGAATCGGAAAACCACTCCAGCATGTGCTTGGTTTCTTCTAATTTTTCAAAGTTTGTTTTCATTCAGGTCGGGTATTCTGAGTGTTTGTCAAGTACCATTTTTCGCTGTTAAGATAATTCTTTTAAGCAGACAACCTACTGAACTCTGCCACAATTGCCAGGAATCAAAAAAAAGCGGCCCTTTCGAACCGCTTTCAATTCCAAATACAATGGTTTTTCAATTACTCTATAAACCAAACTACAGTTACTGTTTCCTGCAATTCTACCTCTTGTGGTGCAAAGCTCAGGTTTGCTCCGTCAGCCATTTCTGCATTTGCGAGCATACGCATGTCTTTGTAATAAACAGGAGCTGAAACATCATTTCCATAAACAATTGCTTTTACGGTAGTCATTTTTACGCCCGCAGCCACAGATAAGTTTGTTGCCTTCTTACGCGCATCTGCAACCGCTTTTCCCTGTAGGTCTGCTTCCGTCTTTTCACGCAATTGATCGGAAACATAAAACCCTATGTTGAAATCTACCGGGTCTTTTACTCCCGAAAAACGTGCAGCGATTGCCTGCAGTGTTACCTGATTATAAGCAAATTTCACAGTCAGATTTTGAGAAACCACGTACCCGCTGTCGATTGGTCCGTTTGCACGGTAGATGCGGTTCTTTGACGCTGAAAAGTTTGTTGTTTTCACATCGGTTTCTTTGAACCCGAGATCTTTGAGGATTTTCAGGTATTTTTGAGTTTGGTCCCCAATTGCTTTTGTGGCGGCTGCCATATCCATTTTCAGGGAAGAAACATGAATATTCAGCTCCGTCATGTCGGGTGTAATGTAAACTTTGGAAGTTCCGTTTACCGTCACTGTTGATTTTGAAGTTGCCTGGTCTGTCTGCCCGAATACTGTTCCTGATGCAAGAACCATTATTAAAAGAAGCTTTTTCATGTTTGTGTGTTTAATTTTTCTTCTGATTCTCCCCAGCAATCCACGTGCCAATAAGGTGTGAAATGATGCTTGAAAACGGAGAAAAAACCTATTTAATTCAGAATCAATAGGTACTAATTATTAAGTTCCAATTTTTCTGACAGGAACAAAGGGTGATTTGTCAGCTATTCTTTGCATACGTTGCACTTCCTCCGCTGTAAGTAATTGTTGTATCCGCATTATTAGGTAAACCATGGGTACTACCATAAGGTTTTCCAAGGTTGTCTTCTATTTTTACTACATAAGTATTTCCATAAGCGCTACTACTGTTTTTCAAAAGAGTATGACAATTATCACAAGGGAGGGTATTTTGTGACCAGCTCAGGCTTTTTCCACTCAGGTATTCTCCTCTTTTGTTTGTCACATAGGTCTTCAACAATTTCGGTTCTGCGCACCCCTTGCCAGCACCAGTAAATTTGCCCCCATTGATATAAGCCTCCACAGCTCCTTTTCCAGTGGCTGTGCTAAGGGTATAAGTTGTGGGTGCTACCGGAACCACCGGAGCTACTGCATTTGCCATACTTTGAGTATAGAACGCAACAACTTCTGCTCTTGTAATGGAGTCATAAAGAGAATTGGTATCATCTTCAATACTTTTATCAAGCATTGCTGAGGTCGCACCAACCGCAGCCGGATAATCAGTCAGCGCAATATTCGGTGTTACAGCTGGTGTCAGGTTTCCAAGTGCCGTATTAAGTGCCGCCAAAGTTTTTAATTCCTTAAAATCCTTGTTGAATGTTCTTTGGACAGGAGCGGTACCTGTTTGCGCAGCGCTTTTTATTTCTGCAACACCACAGGATGAGCATCCGCATGCATTTCCATGACTCATTTCTTTCATTTGAGCAACCGGATCATTGGTTGTGAGGTCCTGCATGGTCTTTAGTTGAGCTGCCTCAGGTCTGTTGTCAGTAAACTCCGAAGAACTCTCTTCCTTATTCTTTTTTTTGGAAACGGCTTTTACCGAAGAACGATCTTCGTTAGCTTGTTTTTTCTCGGGTGGAGCTTTCATTTTTTCTAAAATCAGTGAACATTAGTGGACTAAAAATATTGGAAAAAATTGAAACATCCATTTTTAGCAGGAATATTTCATCATTGCTTGTCAAGACACTATCGATTAATTTTCAACAACTAAAAGGAATCCGGATAACAGAGTTCATAAGAACCGTGGTTTCCAAATGCTATTGGTAACGAATCATTTTCAACGTTTTTGCTTTATTATCCGTTCAGTAGTGCAAACACCATAAGCATGAAACTTCTAATAAGCCTTTTTATTTTCACTTCTTTTACTTTTCTTGCACAGTCCCAGGACAGTATACAGTTTGTTTTTAACAAGCGGGTGGATCTGAACAATGGTTACCATGACGGCGGCGGCCAGGCACTTTATTGGAATCATGGAATACTAAACCTGGGTTACTGCTATGATTCTACCGGTAAGGCAGGAATGACATTATCTTATCTGGATACACTCGGAAATATTATTTGGAACCGGAATTATTTTTATCCGCTCAATGACACAACACCTTTATACGGTTTTGATATCCAAGAAGTAACGGACTCTTTGTTTTATGTGGTTGGAGCTATAAATCCCGGAAGTACTGCCGACACCGACTATGATCTGTTTCTTGCCAAATTCGACCAACAAGGTGATTCCCTGTTTTTTCATTTTTTCCCTTCTACCGGAATGACTTATCCAATCGATCTTCTCAAAAACGCTTCGGGGGATATCTTCATTCTTTCAAAAAAAGGGGTTGATGTAAATGATCTGAATAACACGGCTTGTATTTACCGGGTAAATGCCGGTGAAACACTGGATACTTTGCTGGAATACAGCGCTCCCTTAAAAGCACCTTATCAGCTTTTTGAACACGACCACAGGTATTACATTGGCGGCACAAAACGTACTTCATCTTCATCCAACTATCATTTGAAAGTTTTTATAGATGTTTTTGATAATGACTTTAACTTCCTGACAACCTGGGATCCAAGTACCACATTAAATGAAGAATTCCTCGGTATATTTTCATGGCAGGATAAACTGCATATTTCGACCAATGTAACGGCTTATGATCCGTCAAATGCGAATCCCTTCTATCAAAACAAGATCGCCTGTATCGAAACCGGAAACTACAGTAATTCTGTATCATTCGGAACGCTTTCTTTCATCCATTATTTTGGAAAGCCGGTTGTTATCAACGACAGTCTCCTGGTTGTAACTCACGGAAACGGAGGGATTCACTCACTTTATTTTGTGGACAGTAATCTCCAGGTACGCAGATTCGCTTCCGGGTATCCACCTTACGGAACACTTTTATTTTACAATTACTTTGACACCAGGTGCACAGCAAAACCAGGAGGCCAACTAATCGGTACAGGAAACTTTTCCTGGAATCCGGGTGAATATAATGACCATTGGTTTTACTTAACTACGGACCTAAGGACCTACATGCCGGAATCGACTGCCGGTTACCACGAATTGCCGAACGAGGAATTGGGTGTTTATCCTGTTCCTTTTTCGTCCGAATTGACCATTATCAGAACCGAAAACACTCCTGCCATCGTACAAATCATGAATCTTAGCGGACAATGCATCCTGACACAAATAATTGATGGAAAAGCTGCCCGAATTGCAACGAATGAACTGCCGGTCGGTACTTACCTATTCAGGCTTATAGAAAATGGAATAACAAAGGAGGTAAAAGTTTTAAAGGAATAACTCAGAACACATTGTTTTCCTATTCAATTCTATTTTTCATTTCTTCTTACTCGATTTGGCTTTCGGATTGTAATTCAGGCATAACTGAAGCCAGTATTCCAGATCCTCCTCGTTTTGAAATCCGTGTTCAAGCACATAAATATAATTCTTCATGACCCGTTCCCCCATTTTCATCGGCAAAACATCGTCACGCCCGGCCGCTTCCCGGTAGTCTTCATCGCTGATCCGGCAAAAAAGCAGATCTTCGTTGGTGCTTTTAGAAATATGGGTACCGCAGCACATTTTGTCGTCGACCATGATGCAAACACCCATGAACATTTTCTTCTCGCTGAAATTTATACCTTTAGACAGGAGCACTTTTCGGATCCGATCCAATGTTTCTTCGTTAAATGCCATGTTTTGTGAGCTCTTCCGGTTTATGAAGTGATCTTATCGCTTCCACCATGCCTTTTTCTTAGGTGGATTTGTATCAATACGTGTTTTCAGGAATTCCAGGTATTTCGGATCCTCCCCAAAGAAGATTTCTTCCCCTTTGACCGCATAAGCCCGAGTCAGTTCATCTGCGGCGCGTTCCATATTCCCAAGTTCGAATTGACATTGGCCCAGTCGTATGTGAATAAAAGGATTGCCTATTGCTCCCGGACAATGCATCGCATTGGAAAGGTTGTCAGCACCCGCCCGGAAATCATTCGCCAGGAAATTTGTATCCCCGATAGCTGTTAAAATCCAGGTAGTCGTATCCCAGGCAGTCTTTGGTTCGGGTACCAGATCAAATGCATTCCAGTATTTTTCCAATGCGGCACTGAAATCGGATTGATCCGCGAAACGATCTCCGGCTTCGCATAGTTCCTGGATTTCCGCGTATGTCTTGTCGTCTAATTCTTCCATATAAGCAGTATTATTTAAAGTCAACAGGCAAAGCCTGTGTCCTAAAATAACAGTATTTGCCGACAAATAAAAAAAGGGAATTATCTCTCTGGGAGATTATATTTTCTTTTAGACTTTTAGTCTGTATCACTGAAAATATTTATTCATCAGCATGTAGTCAATATTCTCAGCCTGCGAATGGCAACTTATGCAAGCACTTCCTTTCTTTGAAGCCGGTTGATTAACGGTCCCGTCTGCGTCAATATATCCCCAAACCCAACCTTTGGCATCGGCAGCCTCACTCCCGGATTGTTTATACAGGATGGCGTACCGGCCGATTGTTGTTGAGTTATCAAGCAATTCTTTTACNNATCAAAGAACCTTCCGGAAACACAGCTCCTGCTTGTACTTTTCCATTTGTATCCAGTTGAGTTGCAGCAATGGAATTGTAACGTGTTCTGAGAAAAGGCTGAGCATGTCCGCTTCCAGAACTTTTACCCAGTAATGAATCGGTGTTTTTATACCACACAAAACCAGTGGTGGTCTTTGACATTTCATAAAGCTGCTGATCCACCTCCGAAGCGACTTTGTCTTTCTTGCACGAATTAATTGTCCACACACATGCAAGACAAGAAAACAGGATCAGAATTATTTGCAGTTTGTTTCTCATTTTGTTCGTTTTTGAATGTTAACCTGATATGCTGTTTTGATCTTAGCAAAGTAAGCTATTTTAAGGTCCTCTCCAAACAATTTACACAGAGGTAAAACCACCAATTCCCAAGGTTTTTTTCTCCGAAGGAAAAACGTTCTTTTTACAAACTTATCGTTCTTTTTTGTCGCAGTGTTAGCGGCTCGTTGTTTTCTTTTTTTCAAGTCTCTTAAAGCCAAAAAATATCAATCCACTACATAAAAGCAGCCCAACTACAGCCGGAACAATGATTGATTTTCCCGATTCTCCTGCATTTTGAATACTCCAAATTATTTTACCTGTTGCCATTAAAACCACGACCCCAAGCCCCATCAACAAACTACGTTTCCAAAATGCAAGTCCCAATGCAAAAAATGAAACGGGAACAGTTATTATTAATAACAGTTTTTTATAATTCCAGGTACCATAAAGCCAATCCTTTTCAAATTGCAAAAATGTCTTGACCTCCTCGGTAACTACTTCTGGCCTGTTAAACCAAAACATACTCGTAAAAAGGCAAAATATGGTAATTGAAATTCCTGCCCAACTTTTTTTGTAAGCAAAGTAACAAAACGGTATTAAAAATATCGGTCTCAAATACCAACTCCATTGGTTATGATGCCTATCAAAAACCCAGTCGAAAAAGGCCTGATTTGTCATTGAAACAACTAAAAACACCATTGTCAATGCTGCAAATATCAATGCTATTGTTTTGTCCTTATTCAGAATTCTCATTTTTGTTGTCATCATTCCATTTTATCTTTGCAGCAACTGTTTGCTATCTGTATGGTCTTTCGTTGCAATGCCCGTTAACGATTTGCAAACAGGCAAAGACACCTTCTCAAATATAAGAAAAAGCAACATGGCTTTTGAAAAGCCGACTCGGTAGAGCGAGCTGTTTTGGCGCTTTTGATTAGTTGGTGTTATGGGCAGTATTCATTGGTTGAATTTTGTTAGTGAACCAAATAAAAGAACAAAGTAAAAAGACTTTCAACAAGGTCCATGCAGATTTTATTAATACTCCATATTCTTTTTGCATTACAAAATCGTTCGTGTCGAAAAAGGAATAAATGTAAGTGTAAAGTACATAAATAGTCAGTGATACATAAATAGCTTTAATCGTAAAATTGAGCCAATTCCTATTAATTATGGATTGGGTCAAATATGTTAGCGCAATAATTTTGAGGACATTGTATTTATAGTGAACCATTATGTCACTAGCAAGATGAACATATCTCAATTTTGCAAGAATCCATACCAGAAGGCATAAAAAAATGACTCCATTGATAATTCTTTGGTTTTTATCATTTATTAATATGCATGACAGGTTTTGCATTATATGGCTGTTGCTTATTTGATGTTATAAATACCTCATATTTTACTTAAAACCAATTGACAAGATTTTAAATGATCTCTTATTAGTTTGCCATTTTCAATTATTGAATAAGTCAGTACTTTTTCATCCTGCCATTCAACTGCCTGGAGTCTAAATTCAAATGCAACCGTATTTTTATTTTGCGCTAATTCAATGAGATATGTGCTGTCTGTAGAACTTTCACATATTTGATAGTTTTTGTATGACTCAATAAATTTCTCCTTTCCTTGAAAATGAAGCCCTTGTCTAATTGTTAATTTATTACCACTAAACGAGTAGGTAATAAAGTTATTGGTATTTGATTCAAAAGTATTTTGCCAGGTACCTTTTAACCAATTAGGAAAAGTTAATCCATTAATTAATTCGGTTTCATATACCAAACTCTTGTTTTTTTCTGGGAAATACTTAACAAGGTCGCCTTTCTTATCTGTTCTATTCTCAGTTTGGCAACTCAAAAAAATTGAGAGTAATATTATGAAAGGTGTTTTTTTCATTATTGATAATGGTTTCCAAATAGGCAAAGGCGCCTAACAAGTATAGTGATTCCGATAGCTATCGGAATTGCGCTTTTGATTAGTTGGAGGTATTAAATCATTTTCATATTAATCACCAAGTTCCTCCAGGTGAAAAAAGGAATTCTATCGGAGTATCAATATCGTACAACCATTGAAACCCATTTTGGTTAACTAAAAAAGGTTCAATTCTTAATAATATGTCTTTAAAATCGGCTCTTGTCAGGTCGCAATTGAAATTGAAACTGCAATCGTCTACTGGAATTATTCCGATCGAAGTCTGAGAAAGTTGTAAAACCACATTACAATTCAAAGCTTCAATAAAATCCAAACGCCCTAAATCAAGGCTTGTTTCTTTTTCTAGAATTGTAGTCCTGATTTGTTCACTTAACATTTTGGCCTCAATCGAGTCAAAGTCATAAAGTCGAATCAAGTATACGGGAAAAACATCTTTATACTTTCCTCCATCAGTTAAGTCGTCAAGGAATTCAAGTTTCATTTCATTGGGTGTTAATGTAAATTACCTATAACGGTTTGCAAAGTATGTGCTCGCGATAGTGGCGCTTATTTACTATTAAAGTTTTTTTCGGTCCATAAATTCTTTCATTATACGACTCGACATATTTCGAAAGATAAAATGTTGGTTTCTTCTTGTTATTAGAACTAATCTGAAAATTTCCATTCAAAGAAAGTGTTGAACCTTTAAATTCAAATCCATATCGCATAGCTATCTTGCCTTGTTCTGATATAATGAATACACTATCTTCTTTAACGTTCCAGTTACCAATAACACGATCTTTTGTCCAGCGGCTGCTTACTTCCATAGAAGAAAAAACACCATCTTTTCTGAAGTTCATTACTTGAATAATTGTGTCTTTAGTTAAGCGATCAATAACGACTTCGTTCTCCGCAACAGAATCAATCTTCCAGGTGCCGTATTTGAAACTGCCAAAATCTACCACTTCAGTTTCTATTGTTTTTTCATGAGTTGTTTTTGAATTGGTCTCTACCTTCATTTTAGTTTCATTAGAACATGACGTATTGAATAACGCTGTCTCTATTAAAATAAAAACCAACTTTTTTCCCTTCTTCATTTATATTGATTTCTGTTTTGTATTTAAGGGTTACTTCTAACGGTTTTCAACTAGGAGACGCGGGCTTCTCGATTGTAATTGTTCAGCCCGTGGCTTTTAGCTGATGTTACCAGCTTTTTAATCTCCGATTCCGATAAGTTTTTCATTCTTTTGAATCGCCAATTCTGTAATTTTAAGCCATTTCTCCATTTTAGCGAGCAACAGCTTTCTAACAACCGGCTTATAAATTTCTTTTTTTATTGGATGAAGCTGAGTTCCCGTATGAATTTCTCTTTGCTCAAATGGTTCAGATTTTAATCTATTTATTTCGGAAATCAACTCATGTTTTAGTTTTTTCAGATTATCATTTTCGAAAATGCAATCATCATATAGATCTATTACCTGACTTGTTTTAGTTCTCAGTTTTTCAAAAAAAGGCTGAAGGAAGTAAAAATCTCCATTTGAATCATCATCAAACCTGATTGACGTCTCTTCATTGTATGCTGGCTTTTTGCCGTTTACGATTAGTACAATATCTACAGCCATTTTTTAGCGCCAATTATGTTTACAGTATCTGCATTGTCTGGCAGTTGGGGTTCTTGCAATCCCACCACATTTTGGACACGTATTTAATGTCAATTCACAGAAGTGTTCATTTAGAACCCTTTCTGCCGCATTTCGATGAAATTCCTGTATTCCATCTTTTAATAATTTTAGAACTCCCGGATCATTCGAGCTATCTCTGTTATAAGCAACAGTCATTTTCTCAACCCGGTCCTTATATGGTAGAAATTTCACCTGTGCTACATAGTGTCTCATTGCTTTCTTCTCCAATTCATTATAAAAATCTGTGCAATAGATTGAAATGTATTCTATAATATCTTCCTTATGCTCCATTCTTATTGCAGGTAACTTACTTATAAACGCTAGAAACCCTCTCTCAAACTACTATAATGAGACGTCTTAGCGAAGGTTTGTTGCGCTAGCTAAAAATACAGATTTTTACTACAAATCATCAAAGGGCAAAATAATTCGTGGAAACCTCGTGTGCTTACATGCGTGAAATACCAGTGGTTTTTGATGCCGTTATTTTCCAAACAGATTGCGAATCTAAAGGTACAAAAAANNCCAGCTCTCTTACGATCTGTTTCTTTCAATAAGATCTTACGGATACGTAAGTTCTCAGGTGTTACCTCTACGTATTCATCGGATTGGATGTATTCCAAACACTCTTCCAAAGAGAATACTTTCGGCGGTGCCAAACGCACTTTGTCGTCTGCTCCGGAGGAACGCATATTCGTTAACTTCTTAGTTTTCGTAACGTTCACACACAAGTCACCTGCGCGTGAATTCTCACCGATTACTTGTCCTTCGTAGATATTTTCGTTCGGGAAAATGAAGAATTTACCACGATCCTGCAGGTTGTTCATGGAGAAAGGAATNNTCCAGGAAACGGTGTGTCATAATTGCTTCACCAGCAGTTTGTGTCAACAAGTAGTTACGCAACCCGATAATTCCGCGGGAAGGAATCTGGAACTGGATCACCATACGCGCTCCTTTCGGTTCCATATTGGTCATTTCTCCTTTGCGTTTTGTAACTGCTTCAACCGCTGTTCCGGAGAATTCTTCCGGTAAGTCGATTGTTAACTCTTCAACCGGCTCACATTTTACACCGTCAATTTCTTTGATAATTACCTGCGGCTGACCCACTTGCAATTCGTATCCTTCACGGCGCATNNGTTTCGATCAAAACCGATAAGTGCAATACTCCACGACCTGCAACGATCCATTTGTCTGCCTTATCTGTCTCAGAAACACGCATTGCCAGGTTTTTCTCCAATTCTTTGGTCAAACGCTCGGAAATGTGGCGGGAAGTTACCTTCTTCCCTTCTTTTCCAAAGAACGGTGAATCGTTGATGGAGAACAACATGTTCATAGTCGGTTCATCAATAGAAATTGAAGCCAATGGCTCCGGATTTTCAGCATCACAGATCACATCACCAATTTCGAATCCTTCAATCCCGGTTACCGCACAGATATCACCGGCATCAACCGATTCTACTTTTCTGCGTTCTGTTCCTTCGAAAACGAACAATTCTTTTACACGGTGCTTCTCCTGGGACCCATCGCGTTTTGCCAATACGATCGGCTGGTTTTCTTTCAGGCTTCCGCGGTGTAAACGACCGATTGCGATACGTCCTACGTAAGTGGAGAAATCCAATGATGTAATCAACATTTGGGTATTTCCTTCCTCGATCTTACGTGGTGGGAAATATTCCAAAATTTTATCCAACAGATCAGAAATATCCGTTTTCGGTTGTTTCCAGTCAGTAGACATCCAACCGTTCTTTGCAGAACCGTAAATAGTCGGGAATTCCAACTGTTCTTCGTTTGCGTCCAATTCGAACATCAAATCAAATACTTTCTCGTGTACTTCATCCGGAGTACAGTTATCCTTATCTACTTTATTGATCACCAACAATGGTTTAATTCCCATTGAAAGTGCTTTTTGCAATACGAAACGTGTTTGGGGCATCGGCCCTTCAAAAGCATCCACCAACAAACAAACTCCGTCTGCCATATTCAATACACGCTCTACCTCACCACCAAAGTCGGCGTGACCGGGAGTGTCGATGATATTGATCTTTGTTCCTTTATAAGTAACTGAAACGTTTTTAGACACGATAGTAATTCCACGTTCACGCTCCAGGTCATTGTTATCCATGATCAATTCACCTGTCGGGCGGTCGCGCTCATTAATTACCTGTCCTGCCTCAATCATTTTGTCAACCAATGTTGTTTTTCCGTGGTCAACGTGTGCAATAATTGCGATGTTTCTAATTTCCATTTTATTAATTATGAATTCTATAATTATCAATTATCAAGTGAGATCTCTGTTGAGATTACTCACTTGATAATTAAATCATTGATAATTGTTAATTACTTGTAGCTGCTTGAACTGAATTTACGACCTCCGCCTGAAGAACGGCGATCAGAACCTCCGCTGCTTCTGCGGTCACTTCCGCCTGAACGGCGTTCGCTTCCACCTTCTGATTTTCCGTAGCTGGAGTTTCCTCTGAA
>DJFP01000203.1:0-21783 GCA_002432565.1 Flavobacteriales bacterium UBA5869 | reverse complement strand
GCTCCATTCACTTTTGAAAGGATTGCTCCTTCGTCCGTTTTGTCTGCTTCAAAGAAAGAGAAGTTCGGCATTACGTCGATTCTTCCGATAGATGCGCTTTTCAGACCTGTAGAATCACAGATCACACGCAATAAACCTCCCGGGTTCAATCCGTCGCGTTTTCCAAGGCTTACAAAGAAACGTGTTCTGTTTCCGTTATCTCTTGGTCCGCGCTCCGAACGTTCACCTCTGTCACCTCTTTCGAAACGGTCTTTGCGGTCAAAACGATCCTCACGGTCTCCGCGTTCTTTGCGGTCTCCGCGCTCACCACGACCTGAACTTACGTTCAAATCACCTGCGCGATCGTAATACTCGATGAATCGGTTGAATTCAGCAGAAATGAATTTTTTGATCACTTCTTCTTTTGACAACTCTTCGAAATCTGCCATGATTGCAGGCAGGAATGGAGCGATGTCATTTTCCTTCACTTCGATTTCTTTCACTTTAGAAATCAATTTGTTCAATTGAATTCCACAGATTTCAGAAGCTTCCGGGATCAATGCTGCCGTAAACGTCGTACGAATCTGACGTTCGATTGCTTTGATTTTAAAGTTCTCACGTGTATTGATCAATACTAATGATTTTCCCTGACGACCTGCACGAGCCGTACGACCTGAACGGTGCGTGTAATTCTCGATATCATCCGGTAAATTGTAATTGATCACGTGTGTAATATTGTCTACATCAATTCCGCGGGCAGCAACGTCTGTTGCAACCAACAACTGGATTGAACGCTCACGGAAACGGTCCATTACACGGTCACGCATTGCCTGAGATAAATCTCCATGCAACGGTTCGGCGCTGTATCCTTCTTTTGCCAATTTCTCAGCAACGGTAGCCGTTTCATTACGTGTACGACAGAAAACCAATCCGAAGATATCCGGACTAGCATCAATTAAACGTTTCAATGCATCGTAACGATCACGCTCTTTTACGGTGTAGTAAATGTGTTCGATGTTTTCGTTACTTTGATTTTTGTGGCCCATGGCAACTTCCAAAGGATCTGTCATGTAATTTTTAGCAATCGCTGCCACTTCTTTCGGCATTGTTGCGGAGAATAACCACACATTCTTTGTATCCGGGGTAGCTTCCAAAATTGCGTCAATGTCTTCTTTGAAGCCCATATTCAACATTTCATCAGCTTCGTCAAGCACTACTGTTTCAACTGTTTTCAAGTTGATTGCTTTACGATTGATCAAATCAACCAAACGCCCTGGCGTAGCTACAACAATCGTTGCGCCGCGCTTAATATCACTCATTTGTTTGCGGATATCCGTACCACCATAAACGGCAACTACTTTAATCTGACGATCAAACTGAGCAAATGCTTCTAAGTCTTTGGAGATTTGTAAACACAATTCACGCGTTGGAGCGATGACTAAACCTTGTGTTTCAGTGGGGCGGTCAGTTACTTTGTGAATTAACGGTAGGCCGAATGCGGCTGTTTTCCCTGTCCCTGTTTGTGCGAGTCCGACAAAATCGCTTTCTAATTGTAACAAGTGCGGAATGGCACTTTGTTGGATCGGAGTTGGTTCTGCAAAACCCATTGCTTCTATCGACTGCAGAACCTCAACTCTTAACCCGAGTTCTTTAAAGGTCATATAATAAATCTAAAATTTGGCGCAAAGGTACGACCTTTTTTTTGATGTTTGTTAATAAACTTGCAAGTTATTGTTAATTAATAGATTTACAGCCTCAAAAACAGTGGGTAAACAGTGGGCACGCGATTAATCGCGTGCCCACTGTTTTTATATTATTTCTTCTTAATCCGGTTGGACAAATAATGCCTGTTTTGTAATCTCATGAAATGCCGGGATTTTAATCTTTTTCGCTTTTTTCGTATCTCCGTCACCCAGGGATTCTTTCAATGCTTTATACTCCTTAACTGACATTTCAACGAACTTGTAATCAATCGGATAATTTTCCAGTCCGAACAGGAGTACTTTCCGGTAAATTGGTTGATAGGGATGTTCCTGGTAAAGAGAATCTTTGTAAACGGAAGTTTCAAGCAGTTCATTTCGCTGGTTGATCAGGATCTGCATAGAATCGGCATCCACACGAGCTTTTCCGTTTCTTGCATTTCTCAACGCCAGTTCATCCAGCTGTTCCATTAAATTGACAAACAGGGTTATTTTTTCCTCTCCTGCCACAAATACTTCCACATCAAACTTCAGGTCTGCACCATTTGAAAACCAAATATGATCGCCTTCCATCGGATCGTTGAAGAATTTCAGATCATACTGAGCAAGTTCCATTGCATCCGCATGAGCCCGGTTTTGACTGACTGTATGGCTTATCTTAACGCTCAGCATGATTAACAGGATGAGTATTGGTAAAGACCAGGAATACCACTTCCCGCGAACTTTAATTTGCTCCGGTTCCGCCATTTTCATGAGGCTTGGCGGAACGTGGTACAGCTGTTTATCCATCACCAGATCGTAGCGTTTTCCCATTGGAAAGACCGGGATGTAAAACAAGTGGAAATAAGACTGCGCCACCTGGAAGGTTGCATTTGGAAACTGCTCGAGTTCCGGAAGATTTAATTCCTGGAAAGTGAATGATTTAAGTCGGAAACGGTTCCAGCCGAAAAGAATTGTCATGTTGAAAAAGGGTTTAGACCGCTAAATTAAACAAAGTATGGGATCAAGTTCTCAGCAAGGGCGTAAAATTTTACGCCTCCTACGTTGAATATTCTTATCTTTAATCCATGAAAAAATCGACCTTTGCAATACTCTACGGGCTTTT
Source organism: Flavobacteriales bacterium UBA5869 (assembly GCA_002432565.1). GTDB lineage: Bacteria > Bacteroidota > Bacteroidia > Flavobacteriales_D > Crocinitomicaceae > Fluviicola. Next base: position 18,999 of record DJFP01000203.1, on the reverse strand, counting down.
ATTGTTAATCCATACAACAGCTTGTTCACAGGATAAGAAGCATGAACAAGAAATTACCACAACCCGCGAACCGGCCATTAGCACTCAAAACACCATAGATTTCCCGGAACTTGTATCCCTGGAAGATATTTTGTCAAAAGCAAAGAAGGAAAACAAGAACTGCCTGATTTATTTTTCGGGATATACCTGTGTAAATGCACGAAAATTTGAAGACCAGGTTTTGAAACAGCCTGAAATTAAAAAGCTTATCAAAGAGAACTTCGTGTACACTGTAGCTTATGTGGACGACAATCAAAAGGAACGCGGACAAACAGAAACAAAAGGAGAACGCTACGCCAAACTCCAAAAAGAGCATTTCAACTCGATCGGTCAACCTATGATTTACATTCTTACTCCCGACAGAAAATTGGCTGTGGTCTGGTCATATGCTGACGGATCAGATAACTTCAAAGATTTGCTGGAAGAAAGTATTCAGCATTAATTGCGGAGAAAAAAAAGACCTTTAACACCTCCAAGAAGACTTAGAAAGGGTTAAAGGAGTTGTGACATCGGCAGGATGATCTACTCTTATTAGGAATTTCTGCCCAACAATTTTTCTTCAATTGCTGTTTTCAAACAATTCGGACACAAGCAATCGGTGATATTTTCCATCGGCATGATCATAGGAAGTTCCGCACACCAGCAGCCATCTGTGAAGCAGGAGAAGGGTTTGCTGCAATTCACACACTTTTTGGATTTTTCCAGTGCCGGGGCTTTGTAATCGCCATCCAGGGTGAGTTCCGGTTCCGATAAATGGAATAGTTCTTCGTACTGAACGGTTTTGAAACGGTTCAAAGTAATTGGTGAACGGTAACCCGGACCGTTCGTTACCATGGTGTGATACTCTCCCTGTTCGCCGCAAAGATCCAGGCCGTTCTTTTCACCGAGTATCTCAAATTCTTCAATCAGGGCACTATCTATTTTGCGGGCAAGGAAGGTTTCATCCAGCCACGGTGATTTCACCAGCGTGAGGATTACACCAAAATGGAATTTGAATAACAGTTCCATGACTTCCGCCCTGTTCTTCTGCCACAAGGGAAGAAAGGCTTTTAATCCAACTGCTTCTGCCCGCTCGGTGATCCAGTTGGAGTTTCCATGAACTTCGGAAATATCTCCCGAAATAACGGTCGAAATCCCAGCTTGCTCTTTCAGCTTGTGCAGCTGGATCTCGTAATTCGGTGCAAAAGGTTCATCAATCTCGAGCACTACATGCGGAATACCCAAAGATTTGGACTGCAATTCCATCCACACTTTCGGGTGCGCTCTGAATTCGGTCGTTTTCGAATGAAAAGTAACTAATGCCGTGATCTCATACCCCGCTTCTTTCGCCAGGTGCAATGCCAGGTTACAATCCTTTCCTCCCGACCACAATACGATTGCTTTTTCTTTCATTGAGCCGAAGTTAGAAATATTAGCGTCAAGAGACAAGACTTCTGGAGTCATGGCTGTGTTTCCTGTCCTGACCCTGGTCTCTTTTAGTCCTGGCTCAATTACCGGATAACCAACTTCGAGCGCTCCACCAATTGGTTTCCGGAATGAACTTCCACTAAGTAAACACCAGCCGGCTGGCCCAAATCAAGGTCTGAGCTGTAAAAAGTCTTTTTTCCGGATTTTGCGATTGACTCTAGTTCCGTTTGGAATACAGCTTGTCCCAATTCGTTTCTTACTACTACAAATGAAGCATCATTGGAAGTATTGGAGAAATCAATATGTATTTTGCCGTCCGCAGTAGGATTTGGATACACTCTGAACTCAAAATCGTTGACAGGAATGAATTTTAACGCCAGTTCGTTGCGTGTTCCATCCAGGTCCGTTTGGCTCAATTTATAATATGTCGATTCGTTTGCGTTCTTCGAATCCAGGAATTCATAAGTTTTTGCTTCCGTAGAATTTCCGGCTCCTTTTACCTGTGCGAATTCTTTCCAGGTGGTTCCGTCCGTGCTTGTTTCAATGGTGAAATAATCGTTGCGGCTTTCTGATTCTACAGCCCATGTCAACAAGTTCCCGTTTTCTTTTTTCTCTCCATCAAAATACAGGAATTCAACCGGCATCGGTGAAATGACACTGTTACATTGGATCACCTGGTAAGGAATTCCCGGTCCCTGGATAATCAGGTCGATTGCGTTGCACTGCATGGTTGAAACGTTTGCATTGGTGCAGGAAACATAAGGGGAATTATATCCGTAAGCAGTTCCATTGTGCGGAACGGAAGGATTGGTAGTCGTAACTGCAGAGCCGGAACCACCTCCCAGAGGCAGCGAGTAAGCTCCATTCATTTGACCGTTCACACAGTAAATTCGGGCCTGAAGCGTATATTGAGCAGCCGCATTCGGGCCTGTTATCGAAATGTTGTAATCAAATCTTACATTGTAGTTGTATCCCCACATGCAGTCTGTGGTACTTACCACAATCGTTTTTGGAACAATGGAAACGTTCACAGTGTATCCGTTTGTTGATGTAACGGAACATTGTGCATTTGCACGGTTCAAAAAAATAATGAAAAACAGGCTTACAAGGAAGCCTAGCCTAGCTAGTTCCAGTCTCTTACGCATTTGTTAGGGTTTAAATTCCGGTGCAAAAGTATATTATTATGCACGCATTAATTTTGTAATTCGACGAATGAACTAATATTCACGCTTAACAGATATAAGTTGTCAACTAAATAAATTCACCCGGGTAATTATTGATGTGAAAAGCTTTAAATCAGGTTCCGTTTGGATAATAAATTCCCATCAATTATCTTCATAGATATAATTATTTCTATGAAAAATTATTCGATCCAAATACTATCGCTCCTTTTACTTATCTGTATACAATCCTGCAAGAAAATCCCAGAGCTTGAATACAAAGAACGCGGAACACTTATCGAGTACACCTTCAAAGGACATATTCCGTCAAGTGAAATTCCCGGCATGATCGATGAATACCCTGCACAGGAAATTGTTCAGAACGGAGTTACATTCTACTCCATTACCTACCGAACGGTGTATGAAGGAAAACAAATCAATTCCCGCGGACTGCTTTTCATCCCGGATGATGTGGATTCAACTTACCTCATTGCTTATCTGCACGGAACGCACATTCCGATTAACTTAAGTGCTTTCTACCAGTCGAAAAAAGAAACTCCTTCCAATTACCAGGGAGGAACCAGTAATTTCCTGGAGACACGCAATATCGGATTAGCGTGGGCATCTGCGGGTTACACTGTTTTTCTACCTGATTACATCGGTTTTGGCGCTACTGCAGATAAGGAACATCCCTATTTGGCTTATGATGAATTATTCAAGTCAAACATAGACGGATTACTGGCGGTGAAGCATTTTCTTGCTGAAAAAGGAAAGTTCTATGATAATCGTTTGTTTCTTGCCGGCTGGTCACAGGGGGCCGGAGCTTGTCTTTCTGCCCACAAATTCATCCAGGAGCAGTATGCATCCGAATTCACAGTTATTGCAAGTTCAGGACTTGCGGGGCCTTACAACTTAAAAGGGTTTATCGCTGACATTCTCTCCAGGAAAGACCAGGAACTGATCACCAACAATATTTTCTCCTGGGGACTTTACAGCCTGAATAAATTCAGTCCGGAATTGAAACGACCTACCGACCAGTTTTACGCATACCCGGTCTATGACCAAAACTCGGCTATTTTTACTCCTTCCCGGATTCCTTCGCAAACATTCCGGGAATATTTCCTGGCACGAATTATTGATGGTTCGGATGCTGCAGTAAACAAGGTCATCGAAAGGAATACATTCAGCAGCGGCTGGAATCCGGTCGGGAAAGTGTTTCTGCATCACGGAGATTCTGACCAGATTGTTTATTACTTCAATTCCCTGGATGCATTCAATGGCCTTGGATCAGCTGGAGGAGATATTACATTATACACCTACAATGGCGGCACCCACATGTCTGAGTTGGAACATTATACCAAGATTACCTTAAACGATTTTAATGCTTTAAAGTAACTGTATGAAAACATTCATCCTGCCCCTGCTGATATTCGTTTCCGCGTCAACCGGATTGTACGCCCAAAATACCCTGCGCCCCAATATCTATTTCCAAAACATGCATTATTACAATACTGCATCAGGAATAGAAGATACCGCGTTCCGTGCTTCATTCGGAGGATATGCAAAATACAAATACGTTCATTCTGACAACGACGAAGTTTGGGCGAAACCCGTAAACCTGTATTTCAACCACATTTATAACCTGGATTCAAAAAATTCGATCAGTGCTTCTTACCTCTACGACGGATACTCTTTCTACAACCGAAATATAATCTACCTGGGCTATACACGCATGTTCCGCTGGGGAAAGTCCAGCAGATTGAACCTTGGTGCGCGAACTGTAATAAATTTCAATGCAATCAACTGGAACAAACTCGGGCAAATCTCCGATCATCCCACGGGCAAATTGAGAGTAAATGCGGACCTGGACTTCGGATTTCAATACCAGGTCAAAGGATTAACTTTCGGGCTTTCCGCTAAAAACTTGTTTGCAAGTTCGGTAAAAGTAAACGGACTTGAACTTATCAAGGACCAGCGCGAAATCTATGGGAACCTTTCCTATAACTTTAAACTTTTCAGGCAGAAAGCTGAATTAACTCCTTTTTTTCTATTCTATAGGGAACGGAATTTTAACCTGGATACAGGATTGAACCTCGGCCTTTTTCAAAAAGTTGATATCTCCTATGCAATCCGTATTCTGGAGCTGCGCAATATTTTTGTTCTTTGCGGAAATATCGGGAAGCACTTCCAGGCCGGAGCGTCTTTTGATTATTCGATCATATTCAGTGACTACAATATGGATCTGCTTGTGGTGTACCGTTTCTGACAAATGAAAACACGCCATTCCTCATTATTTTGTGTTTCCTATAACAAACAGAACGTATTCGTCGGATTTTTTGGATTGGCAACCATTTCTTAACAAAACACGTCTTCTAATGCGTGGGGAATAATTATCTTCCCCATAGATTAGCTGATAGAACTCTCTCCCATTTTATTGTTTTCCTTTTTTCCAACAGTAACGGATTAACTAACAGAATGTTGAGAACACTGCTTTCAGATTTTACTCAAAAATCAATCACTTTAACGGGAAAAGTCTTTTCGTTGATCCAACTTTTTGCCGGCTGTCACGTCTTTATCCAGTAAATTACCAAACTATGAAGCTAATCATCATTATTTGCTCACTTTGTTTTTTCGTACCTGTCTTACCGGCATGGTCCCAAACCTGGGGAGCCAGTACTTTTAGCCAAACCACCAATGAAGCTGCTGACATCGAATTAAATACTTTGAACGAATCCTACGTTGCCGGGTATTTCTCCGGGCAAACCTCTTTCGGACCTTCTACTTCACTGGCTTCAACCCAGGGAAATACAGATGCTTATGTTGCGAAATATTCCGCCTCCGGAGCAATTTTATGGGTAAAACAATTCGGAGGACCGGCAGCAGACCGTGCGGTTGACCTGGCGGTTGGTCCCGATCAGAACATAGTAGTTACCGGATCCTTTTTCGGAACGGTAACATTCGGAAGCACCACACTCACTTCCAGCTCGAACTCCAAAGATATTTTCATTATCAAGATGGATCCTGCCGGAAATATCCTCTGGGCAAGAAAAGAAGGTGGAAATTCACCGGAAAACTCCTACAAACTCACCATCGACAACGCAAATAACATTATCCTTACCGGTGAATACCAGGGAACAGCAACTATCGGGGCAAATACTTTTACCAGTACGAATGATGTTAATACAGGTCAGCCCTCTTTTGATTTGTTTATTGCCAAATATACCCCTGCCGGAGTACCGGTCTGGTCCCTGAGTGGAAATGCAAACCTCGATGACCGCGGACTTTCCGTTGCCACAGATGCTTCCAACAATATCTTTTTCACCGGTCAATTCTCAAACACCTTAACATTTGCTTCCAATACCTATGTCAACAATGGAATAAACGTAGGTTTTCTCTGTAAATTAAATCCGGCCGGACAGGTTCAGTTTATGAACTTAATGAAAGCCGGTTATGTGATGCCTTATGATGTGGAAGTAAACCAAAACAGCGAACCGATCGTTGCAGGTGATTTCCTGGGCAACATGACCTATTACGATGTAACTGGCACCAACTCTATCCAAAACCCTTACGATAAGCAGGTTTTTGTATTAAAAACGAGTAATTCCGGTCAATATATCTGGAATAATACCCTGGGTTCCGATAATGAACTTTCCGCAAGAACGCTTTCTATTGATCCCGGAAACAGCATTTATGTAACCGGTTACTTCAAATGTGACCTTTCGCAAATCCAGGACTCCACAGAAACCATCTTTAATTCTATTGGGTACAGAGATCCTTATCTCTTAAAGTTCTCTAATAACGGAGCTCGTGCTTATATCAAGCAATTCGGCAGTAAGCTGGATGACGAAGGAAAAGGAGTTGCCGTTAATCAAAACGACAAACCGGTCCTTTGCGGCAGCTATACGGATGACCTGAACTTTCTTCCTGTAGCAGCGACGTTGGGATACGATAACTTTACGTTTAACCCCTTTTTGGCGCTGGAACCCTATCACGTTTACCTGGTGGGGGATCAGAGCCGTAACTCATTCTTAACCAATCAGGTTAACGCTTTGTACGGAAATTACAATTATTATTCCGTTGCTACTTCCGATTCTATAGCAGGTTATATCAGCGCATTTGAATCCGCTAATTATGTAACCATCTCCGCCAACCTNNCCTCATTTCGGGCCAAGCTATACCAGTACCTGGTATGACGGAAGCCAAAACGAAACAAACATTATTTCGGCAACAGGAACATACTGGATAGAGCACGAACGCGACGATCAGTGTTACATGGATCCGGATTCCATTTACGGTATCAAGGAAACCATTCCGAATCTTCCGTTACTAACGGATAATCAAAGTGTTAATGTCAATAATCCGGGACCTCAGTATAACAACTACCATTTTTGCTACCCGGACAGTGCCATTATCAATTTCACCAACATTGACCCCGGAACAACCGTTACTACAGTCGGGAACTCAGTAACATTCACCGGTCCCGGACCGCACACCCTCAACCAGGAATACCAGTATTATGTATATGCTGTCAATGAGTATTGTGTCAACATCGGAAGCTTTACTTTCATACATGACGAAGCTGCCCCGCACGACAGCATTTCACTGTCTATAGCCATGAACACTCCTGTTCCTACCGGTGATTCGATTTATATCTGCCAGGGAACACCCGTTGAATTCCACGGAATAGACCTGATAACCAATCCGCTGGGAAATTTCTCCCCAATGGTCGCACCGCCGATTGATACGGTAATCTGGAGCGTAAATGGTGCTTCATTGGTCAATTACGACACTGCAGCAACTATTTTTACCCCGAACTCAAGTGGTTGGTATACCATGTTTATTAAGGTCATTAAAGGTTATGACAACTTATGTGGTTTGGACACAACTGTTTATACGGCAACCAAGCTGTTTTATATACAAGTGAACCCAAATCCGAGCTGGGGAACAACCATTACGGGATCAAATTTGCTTTGTCCGAATGAAACGAGTTTCCTGGTCGCCACTAACCCGAACCCGAACCTGAGCTGGTCGGGGTCTAATATCCTGTGGACGAATAATGCAGACAGTATTGAAGTAAATACCCCGGGCTGGTACAATTATACCGGGCAACTCACTGATTCACTAACCGGATGCAGTTCATTCCTGTCGTTCAATCATTACGTCGGAGTAAAAGTCGCACCGAATATTACTTCTCCGGGAGATGCTGTTATCTGTCCGCTGGATTCTTTATTGATGACCGTCCCGAATACTTATGATGCTTACCTTTGGTTCGGTCCGAACGGAGATACACTTTCAACTACTTCTCAGTGCTATACGGATCAGATTGGTAGTTATGTCTGTAGTGTAACGGATGTCGAAGGATGTGTTTTAACGAGTCCTCCGTTTGAAGTATTCGAATATTCAACCCCTTCCATTGCCGTTTCTCCCGGAGCGACCATTTGCGACAGCCAGCCTGTTGATATTCAAATCAGTTACTCCGGAAATGCCTCTTTCCAATGGAATAACGGTTCAACAAGTGACCACGTTACCACCAGTACACCGGGAACTTACATCGTACAAATTACCCAATGCGGTATCACAACTGCAGATACAGTTATCATCATCAACGGTTCGTTTACGGCTTCTATTTCGGTCAGTGATTCGATCTTGTGTTACGGAGATACAGCTGTATTTACCGGATCATACCCAGGTGGAAGCTATGAATGGATGAACGGAGATATCACCGGAATTTCTTACAGTACCGCAACAGACGGCACTTATTCGGCCCTGGTAACAAACAGTGCGGGTTGTACGGCACAGACAAATGCCATTACGATCACGAACGTTCCGGGAAGTGCTCCGCCAACGATTCCTTCTCAGACTATTTGTCCGGGAGACAATGCAACATTAACAAATTCCAATACAATTATCTGGTATTCAATGGATACAACTCCTGTTTACACCGGAACAACTATCAGTTTAACTAATGTACAGCAGGATACGAGTTTCCTCCTTTCAAATACTGCACCGAACAGCGTTTGCGGATTCAGTTACTCACTGGTTTCTGTAACTATTGCCGCTCCGCCGATAGCAGCTGAAATTCTGGGTGATTCAATCCTTTGCATCAACGAGGACGGTGTATTCCATGTCAATACAACGGATAACGTGGAATGGTTCTCCAACGGCGTTTCTTTGGGATCAGCCAACCCGATTACGATCCCGTTTGCTACTCTGAATGACGATAACGTATTCTCTGTTGAATTATCTAATAACTGTTTTACCACAACACGTATAGACAGCGTACGGATTATTTCTCCTGAGGAACTGAATTTGGAAGATGATACGCTGAGTGTGTGCTACTTCGATTCCGAAACGGCTCAACTAACCAATACCAATCTCAGTTCGGTGGTTTGGACCGGAAGCTTCGGAACCATCACTGACGATGAATTAACTGTTTACGGAAATTTGACATACACGCCAATTACTGTAACTGCTATTGATGAGCACGGCTGTCAAACTCAAAGTGCAACATTGATTGTCAATACTTCTATTTATAACCTCTCTTCGACCCTCAACTTCCCGAATTTCTGTCCGGGAACGAGCGGAAACATCAGTGTCAATACCACTTCCGACAGTATTTCATGGATCACACCATTCGGGAATTCAACAGACAACCCGCTGTCATTTACACTGAGCCAGCAAAATTCAGGTAATTTCTATATCACAACCTGGGACGATATGGGCTGCGCTTACATCGATACGATTGTCGTTCCGCTGGCACCGGTTCCGAGTCTGGATATATTGCCGGATACGGTTTTCTGCGCAAACGATGTGTTCAACTTCCACTTCCCGAACGATAACAATTCGTATTACTGGACGGGTTACGGCACAAGTACTCATATCCCGATTTCCTTTAACCAGGTATTGGTATTGAATGTTGTAACTCCTGACGGATGTATCGGATCGGATACCATGGAGTTAAACGTTGTAGATTGCGACAATGATTTGCCGAACATCATTACGCCGAACGGTGACGGAATCAATGATTTCTTTGTTATCGACGATGCTTATTCGCAGTTGGGGAATTCGATCATCATTATCAATCGCTGGGGGAACCTCATGTTTGAGGCAAGTCCTTACCTGAATGACTGGAACGGTGAAGGAGCTTCTGACGGTGTGTATTTTTACGTCTATTATCCGAACGGAAGAAAAGAAGATCCGGGCTACTCAAAGCATGGCTTTATTCATGTGGTAGGAAAAGATTAGAAGATGGCTATTTCATTAAAAGGAATGCGCAAAATTACCGTAAATGGTGAAGTTTTTCTCTGGAAGGTCCGGAAGAAAATTTCCCATAACGAAGCTCATAATGTTGAACAGGCCATTCCTGTTCAACACATTTCAGGTGGACAGGTAGTATTTATTTCTGTCGGATTTACGAGAGCTTACGGAGGCTATGATAATCAATCTCCTGAAAGTGTCACTCCCAAAATGATTCAGCCTTTGATCGAACAAGCAATCGGGTTGGGATGGAAATACGATGAACCCGGAAATGCTATTCGGCTGGTTCGTGGTGCATTGGTAAAAGACACCAAATACGGGCTTCCCGATTAAAGATGTTCGACCATTCATTTCTACGCTGCATTTCCTGAAACGACCAACGATTTGTCTTTTCGCAAACGTTTTACAACCAGTAAACAAATAATCCCCATACACAGCCAGATAGCATCTATCGAAAAGACACCATATTCGCCGTTCGAAAAAGTTCTCCAAAACCAATTTCCGGAGCTGATTCCATTTACCACCGGGATCATCAAACCCAAAACACCGCCGGTGATTAAACAGAATTTGTTGGTGAACTCTTTATTCCGTTTCCACGCAAGCAGGATGCTCAATACCAGCCAGCCCAGGAAAAAACTGTAGTTCAGAATAACTTCGCGCGATCCGGACAAGGTTTCCGGAAGTACTTTTGAAAGGATGAAGCTTGCAGCTGTGATTGGCAGCATGGATAAACAAATTGCCAGGTAAATCGATCCGACGCGTTCGTTGTAACGTCTCTTTTTCTCGGTAATATTTTTCTTGTTGCGGGCTTCCAACCAGATCAAAACACCTGAAATGATCACGAAGCAAGTTAAGAATGCCATTAAGAAATATACCACTTTCAAAAGATAGGTACTGAACGTTCCTATCTCTCCGAACTGCGCATAATGCAGCCGTCGGACAGAAGACCAAACATCGTCGTAATAGCCCATATTCCCGGGAACCCTGACGCGAAGCTCTTTTCCTGTTTCCGCACGGAAGGTGACCGATCCCTGCCCCAGGAACCGTTCACGAATGCTTTCGGAACCGCTAACCTCCACTTTCATGGTCTTGCTTCCGTAAAATTCGACATGCAGCCTGTCTACTTTAAAATCAGGCCATTTGTTGATGGTTTCTGAAACCAGTTTGTTATAATCAACCACATAGGTCTGTTCTCTCCCAAGTGTATCAGCTGAAGAAGCTTCACGGATCACATCGTCATACATCTTCGCCGTGTCGCCATTGTAAATCCATACAGCATTCGAACCGGCCACAACAATACCCAATCCGAACATACATCCTGTTAATGCATAAATAAACTGGAACGGAAGTCCGATCACTCCAAGAGCAGTATGCGCGTCTGTCCAAACCGTTTTCAGTTTCTGTTTGGGTCTGAAAACAAAGAAATTGGATTTGATCTTTTGCCAATGCACCAGGATTCCCGTTACGATGGCCAGGAAGAAGAATAAAGCTACCAACCCTGAAATGTAATAACCGATGCGGTCCAATTGGTAGTAGAAATGAAGCAAATACAACAATTCTCCCAAACTGAATGAATCTTCATGACTCATCAGGGCATAATCCTTCGGATTTACCTGGTATTCATGGGTTATTTTTCCCAAAGAATCCGTCTTAGGATCGACCGAACCGGAAATATAAACCGCTTCTTTGTTAGAAGTTCCTTCGGAATAGACGTAGACATTCCTTCCGTAAAGCGAAGGCACATTTTTCGCAATCGAATCCATGATCCGGTTGTAATCTGTCTTTTCGGACTTGACAGCTGCTGTTTTTACAGCCTGATACTTCCCGGTTTCCCAATCACCTATTTCCTGGCGGAACAAAGCAAAGGCACCTCCGAAGAAAATAATGAAGAGTCCTACGGTGATCGTAATTCCACTGACGGTGTGTAAATGAAAAAATATGTTGTAGTTTCTGTTGTTCATAAAGATCAATTTCTTCCGAAATAAATGAGTACGTAAAGCACGATTAAGGTCCCGACGTAATACAGCCAGCATTTCCAGCCATTTTCGAAAAGGAACGGCAGGATCATTAAGGTTATCCAAACCGGGAACAAACCGTATACGGAAGTGATTACTGCTGTTTTATAATCCGGAAGCCAGAAAGCCAGGACGGCAAACAAAAAAGATGAGATCAATAAACTGCCGATGATAGCTGCTGTTACTTTTGCAAAGCGCTGCCAGCCGGAGGAAAGGTATTTCTTATTTGCCGGCATGGGAATGTGTTTTGGATTGTTCTTTTGTTAAGAGAGGCCGCAGCAAAATAATCAGGCTTGCAAGCATCATCAAACAAACCATATCATAGAATAATCCACCTGCAAAACCAAACAGGAACATGAATCCTGATAAGGTTATCCCGATTAGAAAACCTCCGAGACTCAGCGATAATTTGCGTTGTTTGCGGATCTGCTGCTCCCAGGCTGTTAAAACGTATGTTGTCTTAGCAGAATTGGTGTAAAGCAGGTAAAACCCAATGCATTTCAAGATGAATAGACCAAAAACCATGTGCTGCAGGAGAAATTTTCGGCAAAACTAGTTTTTTAGCGGGGTGACTTCAATACCTGAATTAGGGTATAACGATTCATCGGATTCCTTTTGGAAGGTACTTTTTTAATTCCTAATGACGAATGCCGAATTACGAATTGTTGGTCACATATGATTGGTCACAATCCGAAAAGGTATTCTCCATTATCCGCAGACCACTTTTCTTGCATGGCTGCATCTGTAAATCTTTTTTTTACAAAACAGTTTTGTGATTTTGAGAACCCGAATACTACAGTATCCTTAAACTCATGATGAATTCCGCTAGAGCTTTCGTATTCTATTTGATAAGAAGTGATCAGAATAATTTGCTTTTTATTCTTCAACAACTATACGAAAAGTGAAAGTGATGCATTCTACAATGAAATCGCTGTTCCGGAAAGCCGTAAAATTGCATGGGTTTCTTTATTGAAACCATCCGCCAAAGTCGACTTTAAGAAAGCTCATAATCCCCTGTTATTCATCGGGGGAGAAAATGATACAACATTTCCTGCAGCATTTACTAAGAAGATTGCAGGATCATACAAAGATTCAAACAGCCGGGTCGATTTTAAATCTTTCGCAGGAAGAAGCCACTTTATTGCAGGAGAAAAAGGCTGGGAAGAAATTGCGGAATACACACTGAATTGGATCCTGAATCTATGATTCACCGGTGATTATTTTCCATAGTATTAACAAGAAAGGCCGTCCAAGTGGACAGCCTTCTTTTTTTCTCTCGCAGATTTAATAGATTTCGCAGATACCAAAACATCGTTATACGAATGGTTTATCTGCGAAATCAGCGAGATCTACGTGCTGTTTAATCATTTTATTTCTTCATAATCCACATCCTGGACATCACCTTTTGGAGCTGACTTGGAAACGGAAACCTTCCCGAAATTCTTCAGTTTTTCATTTCGTTCCCGGGCAAACTCCTTTTCACGTGCCAGGTCTGCGCGTTCTTCGTCCAGGTTTCTTTTAGCGATCATAACACGTCCGAGAAACCGGAGCAAAATCAAGGCTCCGAGTATCATCAACACAGTTTTAAATAAACCGGATATGCTCGCTTCAATTACTTCAGGATGTACTAATGTGTGCATTTAATTTATTGCTATTCCTATTTAACTGTTAGACTCACTTAAGCGCTGACCATCGTTTATATTTACTAAGCCTATTTAGACCATTTGACGACCGCGCTGACGCTTGTCTGTATCGAATCGGAAGCAGTGCTTCCTCTTACTTAGATAAGTGCATGTTTCTTTCAGAATAGATCTTNNGTAAAGAACGGATCCTTTAAATTCTTGATGAAACGGATCGCTTCACCGGTAGATTTCATTTCAGGTCCTAGTTCCTTTTTCACATCCGGGAATTTCTCGTAAGAGAACACCGGAATCTTGATCGCATATCCTTCTTTCTTCGGATTGAAGTTGAAGTCTTTCACTTTCTTCTCACCCAGCATTACCTTCGTTGCATAATTCACATACGGCTCATCGTAAGCTTTCGCGATGAACGGAACTGTACGCGATGCACGCGGGTTTGCTTCAATCACGTATACTTTATCATCTTTGATGGCAAACTGGATATTGATCAACCCGACTGTTTTTAAAGCAACTGCAATTTTCTTGGTAATGTCTTCGATTTGCTGCATAACGAAATCTCCCAGGTTGTAAGGAGGGAGTACCGCATACGAATCCCCGGAGTGGATTCCCGCAGGTTCAATGTGCTGCATCACCCCGATAATGTAAACATCTTTTCCGTCACAAATTGCATCAGCTTCCGCTTCAATCGCTCCGCCCAGGAAGTGGTCAAGCAAAATCTGGTTACTTCCCATTTCGTTGATGATATCTACTACGTGGTGCTCCAATTCTTCTTTATTAATGACGATCTTCATTTTCTGACCACCCAATACATAAGACGGACGAACCAATAACGGGAAACCAAGATCATTTGACAGTTCAATTGCCTGTTCAGCGCTTTCTACCACCCCGTATTTCGGGAAAGGAATACCATGCTCTTCCAATACTTTGGAAAAACGGCCGCGGTCCTCAGCCAAATCCAATGCTTCAAAGCTGGTTCCAAGGATCTTAATTCCGTAACGTTCCAATTTTCCTGCAAGCTTCAAAGCCGTCTGACCACCCAGCTGAACGATTACTCCTTCCGGCTTCTCATGCTGGATGATATCGTAAATGTGCTCCCAGAATACCGGTTCGAAGTACAATTTATCTGCTGTATCGAAATCGGTAGAAACCGTCTCCGGGTTACAGTTGATCATGATCGTCTCATAACCACACTCTTTCGCTGCCAAAACTCCGTGTACACAAGAGTAATCAAACTCAATCCCTTGTCCGATACGGTTTGGTCCTGAACCCAAAACAACCACTTTCTTGCGATCACTTACTTTACTTTCGTTTTCGTATTCGAATGTGGAATAGTAATAAGGTGTCTGAGCATCAAATTCTGCAGCACAAGTATCTACCAGTTTGAATACACGCTTGATCCCCATCTCGGAACGCTTGTTGTGCACTTCGGATTCCAGGCATCTTAGCAAGTGCGCAATCTGACGATCCGCGTATCCTTTTTGTTTCGCTTCGAACATCAAATCCTTCGGCATGTTCCCAAGGTGGAACTTCTCAATACGGCGCTCCAATTTGATCAGGTCCTCGATTTGTTTCAGGAACCAGGTATCGATGCGTGTTTTTTCAAAGATCGTTTTGAAAGGAATTCCCAGTTTGATCGCATCATATACGTGGAACAAACGGTTCCAGCTCGGATTCTCCAATGAATGCAGAATAGCATCCTGGTTGGTCAATTCTTTTCCGTCGGCACCCAACCCGTTTCTATCAATCTCTAAGGACTGACAAGCTTTTTGCAACGCTTCCTGGAACGAACGACCTATTCCCATCACCTCACCTACCGATTTCATCTGAAGTCCGATGCGACGGTCTGTTCCCGGGAATTTATTAAAGTTCCAGCGTGGTATTTTCACGATTACATAATCCAAAGTCGGTTCAAATAAAGCCGAAGTTGTTTTTGTAATTTGATTGCTCAATTCATTTAAATGGTAACCAATTGCCAGCTTTGCAGCGATTTTAGCGATCGGATATCCCGTTGCTTTTGATGCCAATGCGGAAGAACGTGATACACGCGGGTTAATCTCGATGGCGATGATATCTTCGTGCTCATCCGGAGAAACTGCGAACTGCACGTTACAACCACCGGCAAAGTTCCCGATAGAGCGCATCATTTTAATTGCCATATCGCGCATACGCTGGAATGTAGTATCCGACAAAGTCATTGCCGGTGCTACCGTGATGGAATCTCCCGTGTGAATCCCGATCGGGTCAAAGTTCTCGATGGAACAAATGATCACTACGTTATCGTTTGAGTCACGCAGCAACTCCAATTCGTATTCCTTCCATCCGATCAATGCTTTATCGATCATTACTTCGTGGATCGGGGACAATTGCAGTCCGCGCTCCAATAATCCGTCAAATTCTTTCGGATCATAAACAATCGATGCTCCGGAACCTCCCAACGTATAGGAAGGACGGATACAAAGCGGGAAGCCAAAATCCTGTGCAATTTCTTTTCCTTCCAGGAAAGATTTTGCGGTAGCCTGCGGAGCCATGCCCACGTCGATTTTCCCCATCAACTCACGGAACGCTTCGCGGTTCTCTGTAATTTCAATAGCTGCGATATCCACACCGATGATTTTCACATCGTATTCTTCCCAAATCCCCATTTCATCACACTTGATTGCGAGGTTCAGAGCAGTTTGTCCTCCCATAGTTGGCAGTACAGCATCAATTTTGTGGTTTTTCAAAATTTCGATGATACTTTCAGGCTCAAGAGGTTGCAGGTAAACATTGTCAGCAACGACCTTATCTGTCATGATTGTAGCCGGATTCGAGTTGATCAGCGTTACTTCAATACCTTCTTCCCTTAGGGAACGAGCGGCCTGAGAACCTGAGTAGTCGAATTCACATGCTTGACCAATAACGATGGGACCTGAACCGATGATTAGTACGGACTTAATGGAATTGTTTTTCGGCATTATGCGCTTTTTAAGAGTTCAATTTGTAATTTTTGTAATCAAATCTTTGCAACATGGTAAATGGCTCTACCTATACTACAAATTGAGCGCAAATTTAATGAAATTAATCCGGATTCTTACAAAACCGATTTTGTTTTTTACGGAGTTATTAACACGAGTGAATTGCAACTATTCCAGAATCACTATTTCTTTAATTATAGAATTTTTTTCATTTCGATGCGGGCACAGGAACTATAAGTTTAATTGTCGAAATCATCAAGTGTAATTAACAAATACGGTGAAACAGAAGATAAACTTAGTTTTTTAACTGATCATGGTCCGATAATAAAACTAACTGATTATTAATGAGGACATTTGGATTAATCATTTTTTTTACTCAATTTCACAATGACTACAAAATACTGAACTAATGTCTTTGCGTAACTTTTGGCTTATTTGTCTTAAAACACTTGGTATGTGGCTGATCATTAATTTGTTTATCTCCCTGCCAAACATGATTTACGACCTGGTAAATCTCTTTACAACTTCTGCTTCGGGAATGAATGTAACCATTGGAATTGCAAATGCTGTCTTTGTCTGCGTCATTTACTTTCTCATTTTTCAATTCCTGATCCTGAGATCACATCAAACCATTGATTTTTTGAAATTGGACAAGGTATTTGAAGGAATACGTATTCATTTGGCAATTCCTTACGAAAGATTACTAAAGATCGTCATTATACTTATTGGAGGCGCACTTCTTATTGATGCAATCCCAAACCTGGTTGAAAATATTTATTGGTTCACAGAAGATGACATCTTGTTTAGCGAAAGTCTGAAAACGATCAATATCGTTATCTATTCTACGTTGACAATCATCAGTTTGCTGATAATGACCAATACGAATGTGGTACGACGCTATATTACTAAAAAGCAGACTGTCGGATAAATCAATTCTGAACAATCTTTGTTTGATCGAAATACTTTTTCGTTTTCATCTCTTTCAGCAATAAATCCAGGTTTGACTTATCTGATGCTGTCAAAATGATAACCGGTCGCTTTTTTTCATCGAAAAATGCATAGATCTTATTGGTTGTCATTTTTACTTTAGACAGTTCCGGAAAGAGTTTTTTCACTGCTTTAATGGTTATTTCCTGGTTTCGGTCGATGATAATCAATTGTGTTTGGTCACCTGTTTTCAGGTATTCCAATGACGTCGGGTCAAATATCGGCGAAGAGAAACGCGAGTTGGTTAATTGGAAGTAATTCCCTACTCCATTCATCACTTCGTGCATTGACGGACCGTCGTTGGCATCATTGTAAATGGATACACGGTTTAACAAAATCCCGTAATCCGTGATTGAATGAGGGAAAGTGGCAGCAAATAGATCAATTGCTTTGTTTATGAATTCCCGGTCCATTTGCCTGTTTGAAGCAATATACTCCGAAACCAAAGGATACAATGCCTTTCCAAACCCGTTGATATATTCATTGTCATACCAGGGATTGGGATCCGTTTCTCCGCTGAGAAATTTACTTGCCCATCCATTGCCCAAAGCCGTAGCCAATCCTTCATCGAGGAAGTTGTAAGCAAACGACTTATAAGGTGATTGGNNCTTGCCCCGGGAACCGGATAAAGCGCTACCTGAAACGGCATTTCGGTAATCCAGCAGGAATTGTAAAAATGATTGATTTTTGTGAAAGCTTCGGAGCATTTAGACGCGTAATTTTCCAGGATAAGGCGTTGACCGGCCAATTTTGCTTCCTGGTCTTTCCAGATAATCCGGTCGTAATAGATTTCTGCCCGCTGCATGATGGAGATCAATTTCTGCAAATCACTGTTCGGTAAGATACCGATAACCCTTTCCCTAAATTCAGAAATGGTAGCTGAATTTACAAGGGCAATGGCTATGAAATCATGTGTTGACCGGGTTTGACGGCGATTTTCAGGAAACTCATCCCTTTTGAATTGGTAATTTAATCGAATATGGGCAAAATCGGTAACCAATTGTGCGAATTCCTTATCCCCTGCTGTTTTTTCATCAATAAACTTCTGAAGCGCCCCTGAAGTAGCATTACCATAAATAGCAGTTTCCAGGAAGTTAAAAATACAGTAAGGTTTACTGACCTTAAATTGAAAACCGATGTTTTGGGTAAATGCGGTTTGAAAAAGCAGGCAAATCACTGCAATGACGGTAAGTTTTTTCATGCGTTTGTTTTAGTGTGTTAGTGTCGTAGATTCTCCAGAAGTGACGCCAGCGTATAAATTTCTTTTGTCACAAAACCATTACTACCGGATTTTGAACCAGATAGAAAACCGATGGTATATTTTGGTGTTGACAATATCATTCCATTTCTCATCTCGCCGTGAGTAAAAAGGAAAATCGGATAGCTAAACTCTATCACATCGAAAGGATCACGTTTCAGGACTTTTTTAGCGCTCAGACAAGTATCTCGTTTCAGTCGTTTGCCTCTCACAAAAATCGCCTTATGGATGATATTCCCAGACGGATCTTTTATCGTTCCGAAGAGATTGTTCGCACTGGCA
>DJFP01000118.1 GCA_002432565.1 Flavobacteriales bacterium UBA5869 | reverse complement strand
TTTTGTGTATATTTCCCTTTACACCTGTATGAAATGCAAAACTTCCAGAAAGTAACAAGAGAAGTTTTAGCTAAGCCTCAATTTAAAGTAATGACAGCTCTCCTGTTCAAAAAGTCCAGTTCGGTTTCATTGAAACGTTCTTTTGACTTAGAGCCTTTTCCTTCTGTTTTGATGTTTTTGCTGTTCACTTTCTTTTCTTTCACCAGATAATTTCTGATAAATTCTGCACGCTCCTTAGAAAGTTCGCTGTTTCTTTCTTCTACACCTTTCGAATCTGAATAACCACAGATCTTGAAGGTTGTTTTTTTCTCCGTAAAGTAAAGTGCAACCAGACTATCAATTTCCCGGTACATTTTTAAGTTGGCCGTAGCCTTGTTAAAAGGAAAGAAAACCAGGGTTTCATTTTTCTTATTCAGAAATTCTTTCAGAAAATAATTCTGTTTGAAATCGGTGTATTGTTCAAGCTTATAATCTGATTCCAAATCGTCCGTTCCATATTTTTCCACTAAGAAATTACGATCAGCCATGCAGAGTAACTTTTTAAATTCCTGCAAGGTGTCAGTAATCGACTTGTTATCGCGCAGTAATTCCTCGTTAATCAGTGATAACTCAGCTAATTTGGCAGTCAATATCGCTATGGAATCACTGCAATTGCCCTCACGTCCGGTAATCTGATCGAACCGGTGTACGATATTCACTACTTTACTCTCGTTATTCAACGCACTGGTCTCTTGAGCGAAAGAGGTCAGACTCAATACCTGAAGCAATAAAATCAGCTTATTTTTCATTCAATCGGGATTGGATTTCGATGAGTTTTGTTTCAATCGTTTTTAACAGTCCTGCGGCTTCTTCGGCGGCATCCGGAGTGGTGCTGTTAACAGCTGTATTTTCCATTAAGTTTTTGATTTTACGTACTTCATCGATCGTTTCTGAACGATTTTTATCCGTCACCTTTTTAGTCATTAATTTTGTTAGCCGGTGGTCGATTTCTACCAACGTAGGGTTGTAAAGCGTTTTATCTTTTTTCGAAGTAATTTTAAACGAAATCATCAGTTCATGTGTTCCATAGGCAATAGTACTGAATGGAGACTGATTGAATCTGAATCCATAGCCGATTCCTATATTTTGAACATTGAAACCAACCATTGTATGAAGGGAATGGTTACTCTGGTATCCGACTTTCAGCCATGCTGCATCTTTGAATGTACCTTTCACATAACCTGAATAAAGATTTCCTAAAACCGGTAAATACTGGAAAACGAAAGAAGGCGCTACTTTAAAACGTTCTCCGGCTTTGAAATGGTATTCAGCCATGGCATGTAAATAAGCATTTGTGCGGTTGTTAGTTAGTACAATGTGGGGAGCTGAAAAACTAATGTCCAATTCTTTCCAGCGGAAAAGTAAACCTGCGCCTGCAACAAATTGAGTGCGGTTGTAATAATTCCTGTCCAAAGTCGGATCTGTTTGGTCGATGTAATCAAATCCTTCAATGCGTGAAGGGTTCATACTAAAATTCAAAATCCCGGCAGATAATCCAAATGTAAGATTGGCTTGTTCATTAAAATGTGCGGTGTATGAATAAGAAAGAGCGGCCTTGGTTGTTTGGAATACTCCGCGCAAATCGGTGATGACATTACCTCCCAATCCTTGATTTTTGGCTACTTTAGAATACATGCCAACGTACAGATTCTTATTGTTGAAATCCACTCCCTGGGTTTGGGCAATTCCCCCCAGGTTTATATTCAATCCTTTTGAATAATTGGCATAAGCCGGATTCACCTGGAACATGTTATCCATTCTGAAGGAATAGAAATCCTGTGATTGTATTTGAGCACTTGAAAAATTGGTGTAAATCAGTGCAAGTAAAACTATTTTTTTCATGTTTGGCAGCATTAATTTACGATTGTCAAATATCCTTTGAATGTTTTTTTCTCACTTCTGAACAGGTAGTAGTAAGTTCCTCCCGGTAAAACCTGTCCGTCTTTTTTTCCATCAAATTCGTTGGTGTAATTTGAATCTTTATGGAATACTTTCTGTCCGAATTGATCAAAAATTTCCAGTTCGAAATAGTTATAAATCTCCACGTTTTGAATGACGAAATAATCATTTTTCCCGTCATTGTTGTTTGAAATATAAGCGGCAGCAGGCAAGGGCAGGTCTAAATTGTCAATTTTCAGTACATGGATATCAATTATTTTTTCAAAGCTTAATCCGTGACTATCTGTAGAACGAACACGGATGTGGTAGGTGTTTTTTATGTCATAAATTGCTTTGGAATTGAGGTACAATTCATTTCCGATGATAGTAAACTGCGCATTGTCCGAATCGTTATTTCCCGAAACAAGGGTATAGGTAAATGAGTCGTTCGGATTGTCAAAATCCAATGTGGAAAAATGGCCCACCAGGTAGTTGAACTTGTTATTTTCATATAAACTAGTGGAATCCAAATAGATATCGGATGGTGTGTTCGGAGTGTTTTGTATCACCACCTGAAGGCTGTCGAGGTAGGGGCATCCCTGAACATCAGAGACTTGAATTACAACCATAAAAGAATCCTGGATTGTTACATTGAACACAGCATTCACAAGCAGTTCATTTGAGTTGATAGTAAAAAATTGATTGTCCGGCCCGTTTCCGCTAAATGAGTAAATAACGTTTTGACCTTCCGGCTCAGTTACACTCATGGTACCTACCGCAGAACCAATCGGGGCATCTTCGTAAATCAAATGGTTGCTGATATCCAAATTATTCGGTGAATGATTGTTAGTTACTAAAAATGGGGTTGCAACTGTTCCCTGGCTGCTGTTGGAAACAAAAGACAAACTGTCGATAGCAGCTATTTCTGTTCCTGAAGATTGAATGTAGAACTTAAAGTCTACCTTCTCTCCGGTAGCAGTGTTGCTATAAACAGTCAGAAATCCGAGAGCTTTTCCCTGCCCGTTAGTCACGTTGGTCGTCACAACACCTCTGCATTGGCCATTTACAAAAGCAGCAATGGCGTTGTTAGTATTGTTTTCGAACTGACAATTGTTGGAGATAACTCCGGTAACTGTCATGCGGTATTGATAAAGGGTTGTGTCTACTGACCAACCAGCCGGCAACTGGCCATGCCCGATGAGGGCACAGCACAGACTAATCAACAATGAGAGAGATATCCTGATTGGCATATCGAATTATTTAGTAAATGAATATTTAATGACTTTTTTCTGATAAATTACTTCATCATTTGAAGTGAATCTCACATAATAAGCTCCGTTTGTTAGTTGTATGTTGGCTTTATTTTGCCATTCGTAATGTGAGGTATTTGCTATCGTTTCCTCATAGATGATTCTGCCTAATACATCAACCAATTCTATTTTTCCTGTGAACTTAGCCGGTAAATTAACAGAGAATGAATTGCTGAACGGATTTGGACTGATAGTGAAAAGAGATTCCTCAACACTTGTCAGTCCCAATGAATTGTCAAATCCGGAACAGCTATTTTGTTCGTCAAGGACAATTGCATATGGCTCGTTTAAGCTACCTACCAGCGCATTTTCCGAAATCCGGATGGTGTTTTCCGTAGGGATTTTCAGACCATTTGAATTATTAAAGAATTTCAGTGATAACATTTCGTCTTCTATATTCCCGTAAAGAGTCATAAAGAACAAGTAATTCTCACCGTCATCTGAAAGCTGAGGGAAGGCATATCCTCTCAGTTCATCCGTTTCGTCAAATGCACCGAGAACCATTTCAGGAGTACTTAACTGTTCGGTGCACATGTTGGTATTTGCAATCATGTTCATCGTTTTTTCATACTTTCCGACATTCAGTTCAAAGAAAGGAGCAGGATTTACTACTTCTCCGGATCTCAGGTAAGCGGCAAGCGGATAATGGAATGAACTTGCTGTTGTTGTTTTCATGACATACCCCAAGCCCGGGCGCATGGTGTGCAAAGTACCGTTCCAGGTATTACTGAACCCATCATAGATTGAAAACTCATATTGAGATTTAATCAAATCGCCATCCTGAGCATTGTAATTACCAAGCGCTTCTTGTAACGGAAGATTTTTGGTCGACATAAACCCAATCCAATTCCATCCCGGAACTAAGTTGATGGCAGCATAAGAGGAGTCGGGGTGAATTCGGGATCCTAAGAGAATCAGCGTATCTGCAAACTGCTTTTTAACACGGTAAGATGCTACATTGCGATACCCGCCGGTTTGGGTCAGGTTCCCGATCCAGTTGACTGTCGGATCATATTGATCGTAAGACGATTGACTCAATGAAAGATCACCCTCTGCTGAATTCAGAGCTTCAAATAGTTCATTACTGCTTCCTTGCTTTTCGGAAAGGAGCGGCAGTGAGATCCAGGTCCAGCCAGCTAATAATGGAATTTTTTGTTCCAGGATCATCGATGCTTCGAAAGTTACCGGGGCTGAAATTGTTCCTAATACCTCTCCTTCTGTAAAGAAGATGGATGGCGTAACAATAGGATAGAGGCTGCCTGTGTTTGCATCGTAGATTTTAAACAATACAGAATCACCAATTTGTTGATTGCTGTAAAGGTTTAAGAACACTTCGTATCTGTCATAACCTGGTACATATTCCAGATTTCCAACAGCAACAACCGAGTCGTGCATAAATCCGGTGATCATTGTTTCGGGATTGCCATTCAATACTCCGTCTAGTTTGATCTCACCGATAACAGACATCGTATATTGGAAATCTGCCGGATTTACTGTCCAATCCGGAGCATTTCCTTTTACATTCAACCCTACACGCAGAATCTCGTTGTAATTGAAGTCGGTCGTCAACGCAATATCTGCATAGTACTGTCCGACATTCAATCCGTCCTGAAGCGTAAAGTGCACCACCACAGAACTGTTCGGAGCAATGTTCCCGGATGAGATATCTGCAGTTAACCAACTTGGTAAATCAGATAAACTGTATTGTTTCATAGCTCCACCGGTATTCAAAATTGTTCCGGTAAACTGAAGGTTGGAATCCACTTCGATCTCGAAATCCAATACGTCATCTTCCCAATAAACCTGGTTTTTGTTAAAGTACGCGATCCAGGTTTTTGGAGATTGCATTTGATTTGCCTGTAAGTCATATACATCTTTCACTGTAATGTCGATCGTTTGATGCTCCAGCAATTCTTGTGAAGTGGTTGGAGTAATGATGATTTTATCATTATTCAAGGACCAGGTGAAATTCACATTTTCTACCGGTCGGGGCAATTTAAGGACCGGAGTTTGATTCGAAGTAATGGCTCCTCCGGAAGCGGATGCAGTAGCGGTCGGGTAGGTGTTGACATTATTGAAAACGGAAGCTGTGAGCGTTGGAACTCCCATTACAGACGTATAAGTTTCGAACGGAATATGTGCTAATAATGAATATTCATCACCTTGCATTCGGTGAGTCATGTCCCGTTTTACCTGTTCTGTTTTGCGGGAAGCGTTCCATAACCGGAATTCATCGATTCTTCCCTGGAAATAATTGTCCTGGAGATATAAACCGCCACTTTGGATAAACCCTCTTGCTCCCAGGGTATAGAATGAGCCTGAAAGTTCACCGAAACCGATTGATTGAACGGAATGTTGCTGTAATCCGTCAATAAACGCTGTCAGGTTGGCATTTTTATTCAATACCAACGCAAAGTGGTGCCAGTTACCATCAAAGTAGTTGGAATCGGTTGCTATAAAGTCCAATCCGTGGTGTAATACGTGAATTTTTCCAGCCAAATCTTTGTTGATTTCCCAACCAACCAAAGAGTCTCCTCCTAAACCATCCCCCTTTCCGGAAGAGAATAGGGTGGCAGCAGTTGCTTGAGAAGAATTGAACCAGAATTCAAGTGTTGCATCCATGTTTTTAGTAACAGGAATGGTTGTCGCATCGATAGAAACATAACCGGATGTGCCGTTAAACTCACCGGAGAATCCATTTGGTGCAACAGACCAGCTGGCTCCGTGCATCACAGCGTTACGTTCTCTGATTTTGTCTTTTGAAATGATTCCCTGTGCTTCGTCCATTTGCCAGTTGTGGACCAATCCTGCGGAACTACCATTCAATACGATGTTCATGTTTTGAGTCAATTCGCCGGATGAAAGTGTTTTATTCCAGATTCGGACTTCGTGTAAATGTCCCTGGAAATAGTTGCTGTTTTGCGGCATTTGTTTTCCAAAGTATAGTTTGTTTGTACCGTGGAAATTTACCGAAAAGGCAACGTTACCCGTGTTTAGAATGACGCCATTCTGATACAGGTAAACCTCATTCAATTCATAATCGTAAACTGCGGCATAATGATTCCATTGGTTTAACCCTGTAAGCGTATTATTGGAAAGTTTTGATATACCATTCATTTGGAATTTCATTTTTCCGGAAGCATCAAATCCGATACTAAGTGCCTCATTCGGATCAATACCTTGCGACACAATTGTTTGCTCGGTGCCAGTTCCGGTTTGGCGGGCCCAAAATTCCACCGTAAAGCTTTTGGTTTGTAAGCCAACTCCTCCCGGTACTTCGGCATAATCATTTACGCCATCAAAGTTGATAAATTCCGAATGACGTAAAGTGCTTCCGTTCAATACACCACGCACCTGGAAATTATCCCAGTTGATAGATCCCAGTTCTAAAGGTTCATTAAACTGGATAGCAATGTCATCATTCGGATCCAGGATTCCATCTCCCGGACTTGGTGTACCGAATGGATGCGGATAAACACGATCCATTATTCCTTCAAAAACGGGAGAGTTAATGGTAGAATAAGAACCATCAAAATTCAGGCAATAAGATTTTGCACGAAGTTCATAATTCCCATCCGGAATCTGTGAAACATCCCACGGATAAAGTGTGGAAACGGAATTGTTCGGTATAATGGAATCAGTTATTCCGGGATATTTAAGGAATTGCTCAATTTGCATCCAGACACTGGAATTCGATGGCTTCATCTCGAAACCGATCTTATTCAGTCCCAGGTATAGTGTATCATCCGGATTCGGAACAGTATCAATGATGGTTGCAGCACCGTAATTGTAATTATAATCGGAGATACCGACATTCAACATGTTTTGGTTGTTATTGTTGATTATCCAGTTGTTATTCGGGTTAATCAAAGCCAGCTCTGTACATGTCGGGATAAAATGAACGGAGATATAGGCTGTATCTGCAATGTCTTCCGAACAAGCTGATGAGAATATCACCATCAGACTGTCATAATCGGTATAGATCGGCCCTCTTTCCACTGTTAAGGTTTTTACAACGGCTGCTCCCGCAGGAATTGTATAATAGGTATTCGGATCCAGACCGTCAATCTTCACAATTGCACCGTGAGGGTTACTTTGACTCGCAATCCGTACGCGCATGTCGATATCATTGTTCACTACTTCCGGACTTTGATTGGTTAAAATCAACTGGTAATTTGCCGATTGGTTCGAAGGAATATTGAACTGTGTGGATGGAGTAATTGAAATGTTCGGAATCTCCCGCTGAATAGTTGCCAATTGAATGGTAGCAGTCGGATTTGCAATAAAACTATGAGATGTGATCGGATTATTCGGGTTTGCAGGATCAAAATAATGTGGTTGTACCGCATCTTCGTACGGACACATTGAACGCCCACCACGGGTTACGAATACGTTTCCGGTAGAAGATTTGTATACATCAATACTGAAAATGTCTCCGTCATCTCCATCTGTTAAAGTATATTCAAAAGAAGTTGTATTGCTGGCTGATGTACCGAAAGATCCTCCTTTGGTTTCTTCGAAAGCTAATGAAAGTTCAACTCCACCTCCGGTGCCTCCTGCTTCCGCCGAAATATTGGTTATAACGGAATTCGAAAGGATTAATTCCCATTCTTCCGTGTATTCCTGGGTGGAATTTACTTCGTAAGAATTAGAAACGATGGCAGAACCAAGCGTAAAGTTATCGATCAGCAAACTATTTCCGGTATTATTTACAGCCTCCCATTTTTCACGTTCGTTGCGAGCTAATGCTTGTTTCCACAAAGCAATTTGCTGATTAATAATTCGCACCGAGTCCTGGTCTGGGCTTGAGCCTAAAAAATGATAAGAAGGCCCGTTTGCGTCTGCAGCATCGTATACAAACGGTGAAGTGGTTGTTTGACCGCTTCCAGCCCAGACAGGATCATCATTATTTGAACCAAATTTAGGATCAGAGGAAGGCACCATGGTGCTGTAAAGTGAGGTATTGGTCAATTTAGTTGCACGCAATGCTTCCAGGGTAGGAATGACTACATTTTCGATCTCAGATTGTGTATAAGAAAAGCGTGTTTTTACAGTTGAAGGCTGAACAGCATATCCTAATTTTTTAGCTATACGTAATCCTCCGACAGCATTCCCGAAACAAAGTACAGTGGAGCACATTGCCTGGTCAACCAGTTCAATATTATTAGTAGGTCCCACCAACCAATTCCTGGAACGGCCGATAAAAATATCTGCATCCGCACCAACATGATCTGCATCATCTCGTGTAGAAACTGAATTGGAAGATGTTATACTTTCTGCAAAAACTCCTCCTAATCCTTTAACAGCAGTAGCAGAGAGACCAATGTTGTTCTCAACTGTAATGTTTATCGGAACCTGGACTCCAATTCCTACGCTTTGCTCAAAGCCCAAATTAATAGTGGTACTGACGTTCTGGGAACTGGAGCTGTTCTTTTTAAAGGTACTTGTTGAGGTCATTGCATGTCCACTGGTCCATGTAGCTGATGATTCGGACCCTGCGGGATCACGAAGAATATAATCCACTTTCTCAGGTCCGAGTGTTGCAATACCGGTTCCCGTCACTTTCGTTCCCAGGATAAAAGCACGGTAAGCAGGATTCAACGGATAAGAAGTGATATTTGGATTCCAGCGCACGGTTGCGGCACCTGTCGGTATTACTTGTACCTGCATTATTTTAGTATAATTAAACGCCGGTTCTGCATCAGTGCTGTTATTCGGATCCCCGGCAATAAATGAATAGCGCGCTTTTCCGTTAATTAATGCAAGATTTCCATTCGGATCACTTCCATTAATCAAATCATTACTGATTAATATTGACCCGGATAATCTTACGGTATCAGTAACATTGTTATCGAAATTGGTATATTTTTCAATAGCCGTAATATCACAATGGTATTTCTTCCCCTGGAGTAATACCGGCCAGTTGAATTCGGACCACAGATTAGTACCTGTAGGAGGAGTAATTTGAATACCCAATCCATTCATATATAGAGAGTCTTCTCCATCGAAACGCCCTCCAAGTGTGTCGGTTAAAGCAACGATTGAAGCCGTGCGGTAGATGAAATTCAATTCTTTGGTATATTCAATGGAATCAATACTCAAAACGCCGCCTAAAGCATCATACAAAGTGTCTGTTTCTTTAATCGGTTGACTGAAGTTTGTTAAGTTAAGAGTAGCTGTTCCATTGGTTAAATTACCTGGATTAATTGCCGGAATGATACCGGAATTAAGCACATAAGCAGTATCTACTTTGAATTGCATCGGTGGCAGCTTGATGCTGTATTCTCCCGTATTGATATCGGTAAATACTTCCGGATTGTAACAAGGTGCTCCTACAATTGGTGTTGCAAACCGCACTTTAGCTTGCCCGATATTGTTATTGGATCTTCCCATACCGGGAGCTTTACCAGCTTCTACATTTCCTCCGACCACGCGTCCTACTACCAAACGGGTAGTGGTGTCGATAAACAACAACCCGGTCATTGGTTGTTGGAAGTCAAGGGTAGGTGTTATTGAATCTGTGAAAACATGCTGAAATTTTTCTACTCCGACCTGGTGCTCACCGATTGGAACCCGGATATCAAAGAAACCGCTGGCATCTGTTTTTACAGGTACTCCGTTTTTGATAACAGGTAAACCGTCGATCAGGAGATTAACTCCCGGAACAAAGCAAGAGAGTGTATCTCCAAAAGGAATTCCATATTTCACCGAACCGGTAACCTGGAAGGAAGAAATATCTTCAAAATCCTGGTTATTGAAAACCTGTGATAAATCGCCAATGTAAACGGAACGGCTGTTCGGAGCAAAGCTATGGACACCTTTGCTCGGGATAACGGTATAGTTATCTCCGAAACCGTTGTAGCGAATACCGGAAATCACATAATTTCCAAGTGAATTGGTATAGGTAACATAACCCAATTGTGCACTGGAAGGACGGTTGGAAGTCCAGGAGTAGCTTCCGGCTAATTGCACATGGTTGGCATTGTAAACATTCCCGGCCTTGGAAACATCATAGCTTGCAGTTCCAACACCTTCGTCGAAATGCAGGTATAATTTAAACCCTACCTCATTCCCATTCATGTAACGGCTATAATCTTTTACCGTAGTAGCAGAATCTGCAGCGATATTCATCATCCGGAATTCATCGAATTTGAAATGATGCGTTCCCCCGGCAATAACCAGGTTATTTGCATTGTCAATAATGGTTCCGCTTGCAGGAGTTGAATCAATGATAGCGCCATTGATATACGCAGCCAAGACACTTCCGTCATATTGAATAGAAATACCGTTCCAGTTTGCTGCGTTCACAGAAGCATTCGGAATGGTTACCGAATAGGTTCCGTCGGTAGTTGTGATAGCTATTGCATATCCACTTGTATTTTTTGTAATGGCATAGGCACCGGATTTGGAAAGGACATTTCCGGCTGCTGTGTTAGAAGGATTAATCCAAAAGTCCATACGCAAACCGGCACCTGGTTCCAATGAAGGTTGATCCGTGCAGGTAGCTGAGCCTCCGGTAAAATCCAGTGCATTTCCGGCATCTCCGGAAGAAGCTTCAGCTACGATTTTTGCATCCGCAACGGCAATTCCTCCTGTGTATTCCACATGACCGGAAAGCGTTCCCATTGGATTTCGAAAACCAACGGATCGAGAATGATTGGAAGTTAAAATATCTCCATTGCAATTTTTTTCTCCGACAATGGTGTATTCGTAATAAACCCGTGCATCTGCCGTCAGGTCAATATATAAGCCTGAAGATGGATTTTGTGCCGTGATTAATACGGAATCAGTTGTTCCAAGTATTTTTCGATAGATCTTAACTTGTTCTAAGTTTTCTGCATTATTGACAGACCAGGAAAGTTCAATACGATTGGTAAAATAACCTTTTGAACCAACTAAACGGTGAGTCGCATCAAAAGTAGTGTGGAGATTTGGAGGTGGGATTAAGGCTGTATCAGCTGCAGCCGAAATTAACCCGCCGCTGACACACTCATTAAATACTTTTACTTTATAATTATAAACACGGCACGTGCTTACACCATCATCCGTAAAACTGGTTGCATTCGGATTCAAATCAAAATACACCGTATTTCCCAAATCATCCTGGCGCACGATTTGATATTTTGTTTCATTGGCAGCATTATCCGTCCAGGTTACATTTACTGCCTCTGTTGAAGTATTGTAAGTTGCGAGAATGCTGGTCGCTAATGCGGGATCTGCGATAGAAATACCATTGTCAGTGGAATAGGCAGAATATTGAGAACACTCATTTCGGGCTCGGATGCTAAAAGTATCCGTTATACCTCTTACTAAACTCGTAATAGTATGGGTTCGGATATCGCCCGTTAATGTAGCAATTGGAACCCCGTTTCGTTCGATATAAAAATTACTTGGATTTTGACTGTACCAATTCCAGTTTAATTTGACAGATCCATCACAGCGATCATCAGAGGCATTGAAATCCGGAACCTGATTGGGGACGTCTTTCCATTTCCCAATTGCAGCATTAGAAAACGAACTCACAATACCGTCAGTTGAGGTGTTTTCATAAGGTGTCCAAAGAGTTTTTGCAGTGTAAGTATAATTCGTTCCCGGGTTCAAGGCGGTATTATCCGTATAGGATGTTCCGGTAATATTGGATGCAATTCGTGCCCCATTACGATAGATCTCCGTGGAATAGGAACCGTAGTTCGTACAAGTTGTATTTAGTTGCCAGTTTTGAAAAGGCATATTCCAGGTTAGGTCAACGGTGTTGCAGTTATTTTGAGAAGCAACCAACCCTTGTGGGGCGCTGATGGTTTGAAGAGCCAAAGTATTCGTGTAAGGAATACTATTTAGAGCGTCAGGCCCTCCACCACGATTATTCCACTTAATGTCTTGTTTTAACTCGATAGAACCATTGTTTATCAGTATGTCTGAAGGAAGTTTAAAACAATGAAAAGTAGCATCTCCGGTTGAATAGTAATCGGCATGAATATCGTGTGTATTTGGTGAGACATTGGTCTCAATAACATCAAAATCAGCATGAATAGCAGTTACACCATAATTTGTTCCGTCAATATTACTAAACAATATAGGCGAACCTGCTGCAGCGTGAATAGTTATGAGAGTCTTCCAGGAATTGTCGTTAGCTCTATAACTCAACGTTGCACTTTCCAGTTTATCGTTGTCATCAGTAGTATGAATTCTTAATATACCCCAATCCCATCTAATTGCGTGCTTACATTGATCCCAGCTAATAGTATTGCCTGTAGGATACACATCTGCATAAGACTTATTCGCATTGAGAACAAAACTTAGCGTTAAAAATAAATAAAGTGCAAATTTTACTTTCCGGCAATTGCTGAAGAGCCGGAAAGAAGAACTCTTTATCCAAAGAGTTTCTCTGATAGGGATGTTACTTTCCATAAGATAATTTTTATTAGGAGTCATTGTTATCATGTGGTTTAAGGGTACTTAATAACGAGGCGAAGTTATACTGTACTTACATGAGGTAACCTGAATATGGGATGATCAACAGGAGTTTGGGATAAACGACAGTATTTGGTAACCCGGGGGGATGATTCAACCTTCGCCCTCCAATTTTTTTGAAAAGAAAAGAAATACATTACTTACGCGTATTGACTGGCACTTTTGTCGCGGAAACTTTTGTAATAGCCAGGGATCCTTCAGGAATGCTACTAAAATCTGCTTATTTACAGGCGATTTGAGGTGCAACTATTGGTCGAATTCGGATGCCGGGATTTTTTTTATCCCGCAATGGCTTCTTTCACTTTAGATAAGAATAGCCGCGAAACCGGAATTTTAACATTTTTCAGATGTATCTCGTAGCCAGCTATTTTTTGAATGCGGTTTGTGGACACGACATAGGAACGATGAACGCGAATGACATTGGGAGACTGAATCTCGAGTAGACAATTATCGAGTGTATTGCGAATCACGATGCGGTTAGAGTCGAGATAAACTTCTACGTAGTTGCGGTAACTTCGTAAATAGATTAATTCGTTTTCCTTGAATTGAATTTTTTCAGAACCATTACTCAGTTCTAAGATATTACCCCCGGTTTTTGGTTCGTACTGATTCATCAGCATGGAAATGTGAATTTCGAATTCATCAAAACGGATGGGCTTGGAAATAAAACCGACCGGTTTGGTTCCCAGGATTTTTTTAACGGTAACATGATCCGTATTGGCAGTAATATACATGTATTTGATCTGCATTTTTTGCAGTAACATTCCTAAATGGATTCCATCGTCTTCCTTTTCCATATGAATGTCCAGTAGAACGACTTCAGGATCCCATTGATCAATAAGCAGTTCTGCCGATTCCCTGTCATGGACCATCCGGATATTTTCAAATCCGATTTCTTTCAAATGAATTTTAATGGATTCGGCAATTATCACTTCGTCTTCGACAATTAATGTTCTAATTTCTTTCAAACCATCAAATTAGTTGGATGTATCTTTGACTTTAAACTTTATGTGGTAATAATAACCATTTTTTTTATTGATGGAATATTCTCCTTTGAGTTGCCTGGAAAAAATATCAATCAATTGCATTCCTAATCCGGTATATTCCTGGTCATTTGTTGATGTCAGATTATTATCATGAACATTCATAATGAACGTGTTATCTTTTTTTTGGAGTAATTCAATCGTAAATTCCGGATGTTCAACGGCATCAAAAGCGTATTTAACCGAGTTGGTTAATAGTTCGGAGCAAATGATTCCGATGGCAACGGTCTGTTCAATCGGAAGTTCGATATCTTCTATATTTAAGTTGATCCTGACCGGCTTTTTGTTTACAAATAATTTTTCCGAATAGCGAATGAGCTTGTCCAGGTAGTTTTTGACGGAAATATGGTTCGATACATTATTTGAATACAGCAGCTCATGGACTAAAGACATCGCATCAATTCTCCTGGAAACATCTTTTAATACCTGTTCACCTTCTCCTCGTTTGGTTGCCTGGAGAAGTAAAATTGATTTCACAAATTGCAGGTTGTTTTTTACACGGTGATGCACCTCCTGGATCAGCATATCCTTCTCCTTGTTCTGTACCGTTAAGTGGTGGGTCAATTTCCGGTTTCGGGACAAAAGGAAGATGACTGTCAGGAGCAAAACCACCAACACAATAACCACTACAATATACCTGCTGCTTCTAGTTTGTTCTTCTTTCAGGGCGATTTGCTTCCTTTTATTGTCTTGTTTTATTTTTTCATTTTCAGATTGCAATATAAGTGCAACAAATTCTCCCTTCACTTTCTTCAGTTCGCTTTCTTTTTTTTCATAGATGAATCGTACATTTTCTTGTGAATACAACTCTCTATACTTAAAAGCATTTTCGTAATCTTCGATAGATAAATAAATCATAGATATTTTTAGATAAATATCTATGAGGGGATAGTTTAATTGTTTCTTTTTTATTTCATTTTCGATTTCCTTGTACCAATTGATTACTGACTTATTATCTGATTTATTGATATATGTACTTATCCAGGACTCTTTGGCCTGTATTGCCTCTTTGATTAAACCGATTTCTCTAAAACGCTTTTCCGAAAGCTGATAGTTGAGTCTGCTCGAGTCCAACATGGTATACGACATGTTTTTATAGCAAGCTCCCAGTTCTTTATATGAAATTGCCTCATAATAGATGTCGTTTACTTTTTTTGCCAGTTGAATACTCAATCTGGAACTTTCAATGGATTCTTTGATAAGTGTTTTCTCATTAAAGATAGCTGCGCGTCTGTTTGCAACTTTCATCATCAGGTAGTCTGACGGATTTTCTTTTAATGCTTGCTCAACCTGTTCCAATATTTCCAATCCGAGGTCATACTGGCCATTCCCTCTTCTAAATTCAGCATAGGTTATACTCGCATTTAACTTGGCTTCCAGGTTGTGTTCGCGCTCAAATTGACGTATTGAAAGTTGGTAAAAATAGGCTGCTTTTTTCAGGTCACCTTTAGATAAGGTAGCTTTGAGTAAAAAGTAATCTCCCTGAAATTTATTGGAACGTATTTTTGACCGGGGAATACTCTTCATAATCTTATTTGCCTGGTCGTATTCCCAATTTCTGGTATACCATTTACTCAAGAATAAACTCAACGAAACTTTCTTCTTTGTCCACTTCTTCTCCGCATTTATTTGCTCCTGGATATACGAAAGAACATCTTTGTATTTTGCATTTTTCATCGTTGCCGGCAATTCGTATACTTGCGCATGATAGGCAAGTGATACGAGTAAAACACTAAACAACAGAATGATTTTCATCTTCTAAAGATAGAATACAAAATGACAAATAGACATTTGTGATTTGAAAAACAAGTGAATGGACTCCTGAATGAGACAGAAGATGTTCAATTTTTTTATGAGATTAATCCTCAATAGGGATCTCCCGAATAATCAGCTTATCAATCCGTGCCCCA
>DJFP01000001.1 GCA_002432565.1 Flavobacteriales bacterium UBA5869 | reverse complement strand
GGTTTATCATTTCATCTGCCAGGGTATCATGAATCGTTTGAAGAATGGTTCTTCCAAATGGACTTCCAGTCATTTACGGATTTGGAATGAGGTAGCGACACTCCTTTTGGTAGCTATTGTTTTCCTGGTGATTCTAAAAACCAGTTTGGGATGGCTTGGCGGAGTAATCGGGTTCTTCGGAGTTGGGATTGCATTGATGATGGGCATAAAGCTTTATAAACGGCTGCGGAAGAACTGATTCGTTTTAGAAACCGATTAAGATTTAAATCTAAAAAAGAATAACTTTACAAAAAGACTTGAAAATGACTTACGAAAATATCTTAGTGTCGCAAAACGGGCATATTCAAACCATTACTATCAATCGTCCGAACCAATTAAATGCTTTAAATAAGCAAACCATTTCCGAGTTAAATTACGCATTAAGTGTTGCGAATGAAGATGCAGGAACGGGAGTTGTTATTTTGACCGGATCCGGTGAAAAAGCATTTGTTGCCGGTGCCGATATCAAAGAGTTTGCCCATTTTTCGATTGAAAAAGGTCGTGAATTGGCTGCTGAAGGACAACAATTGTTGTTTTCCTTTATTGAGAATATGACTACTCCGGTTATCGCTGCAGTAAACGGATTTGCGCTTGGCGGAGGGTTAGAGCTGGCTATGGCATCACATATCCGCATCGCATCTGCAACTGCAAAAATGGGACTTCCGGAGGTATCATTGGGAGTCATTCCGGGATACGGAGGAACACAGCGTTTGGCCCAGTTGGTTGGTCGCGGAAAAGCAAATGAAATGATCTTTACTGCGGGAATGATCACAGCCGATGAAGCAAAATCCTGGGGATTGGTGAATCACGTATGTGCTCCGGAAGAATTGATGGACCTTGCAAATGAACTGGCGGGGAAAATCCTGAAGAATTCCGGAACGGCTATTGCATCTGCGATTCGTGCGGTAAATGCATTGTATGCTGAAGGCGGACAAAAAGGGTTTGATAAAGAAGTGGAAGAATTCGGTTTGTGCTTCGGAACTGCTGATTTCAAGGAAGGGACAACCGCATTCATCGAGAAAAGAAAACCAAACTTCAGAGGATAATTGAATCCGCTTAAAAAACTATTAGGGCAGACAGCTGTTTACGGGTTATCAAGTATTCTTGGTAGAACGCTGAATTACCTATTGGTTCCGCTGTATACCCTGGTTTTTAAAGAACCTTCTGATTATGGAGTGGTTTCACAGCTGTATGCTTTTGTAGCCTTTTTAATGGTTTTGCTGACCTTTGGAATGGAAACGACTTATTTCCGTTTCATCCAGGATCATGAAGACCGCCAGCGAATTTTCCGAAACAGTTTTCTTACGGTTATTTTATTGAATATCGCGTTTTTTTTCGGGATGTTCTTTTTCAACCGGGGAATTGCAGACTTGCTGTTATTCAGCGATCATCCGGAATACATCATCCTGATGTGTGCAATTGTGGTGATTGACGCTTCATCCAGTCTGCCGTTAGCTAAATTAAGGGCAGAGGAGAAAGCCCGGCAATTCGCTATCATTCAATTTTCCTCGATTGGAGTAAATATCCTGTTGAATGTTATTTTACTGCTTCTATTTTTCGATAAGGAAGACCCTTCCAAAGGAGTAATTTATATCCTGGCAGCAAACTTAGCATCAAGCCTGGTCAAACCGATTATGCTCCGGAAAGATTTCACCCAGATTCGTTTTAAGATTGATCCGGTGCTGCTAAAGCAGATGTTGGTTTATGCCATTCCAATTGTCATAGCGGGCTTCGCCGGAATTATCAACGAAACGATAGACCGGATTATGTTGAAGCAGATGTTGTACGATCCTGCAAATGGTGTGACAGCTAAAATGGCGGATGCCCAAATCGGGATTTACAGTGCGTGCTACAAACTGGCCATGTTGGTGACTATTTTACTACAGGCTTACAGGTATGCTGCCGAACCGTTTTTCTTCAACCAGATGAAAAACCAGGACCGCAACAAATTGTATGTAAAGCTCATGAACTATTTTGTGGCGATGGTGTGTATTGTCTTTTTGGGTGTTTCAATGAACCTGGACATTTTCAAGTACTTTATTTCCACCAAGGCTTATTGGGCAGGACTTTCCATTGTGCCCGTTCTTTTGCTTGCAAATGTTTTCCTGGGAATTTACTTCAATCAAAGTATCTGGTACAAGCTCTCGAATCAAACAAAATTCGGGGCTTACATTTCGATTATGGGAGCTATTCTGACGATCGCCATCAATTACCTGTTTATTCCGGAATATGGTTACAGAGCCAGTGCTTGGGCAACCCTGATCGTTTATGCATTTCAAATGGTGGTTTCCTATTTCTGGGGAAAAAAACACTTCCCGATTAAGTACAACCTGCGTAAATTCTTCCTGTACCTGGGATTAAGTATCCTTATCTATTTCATCTCCACCAAAATTCCTTACGGAGATCATTCCCTGATCAAATTCGCACTGAATAACTTACTGATCGTCTTCTTCATTTACATCGTAATGTCGGTAGAAGGGATCAAACTTTCTTCGCTNNAACACCGGTTTTCAGGGTCGATTCGTTGAAAGTTATCTTATACCTGCAACTCTTTTTCATTTATTACGTATATGAACTGTGATTTTCATAACTTTGTGACATGTTGACAGTTGAACAGCTTATCGGTGATTTATTATTGCAGCACAATTGTGTGATCGTTCCTTCTTTCGGAGGGTTTGTTGCACAGCGTACTTCTGCAAAAATTGATTCGGCGAAGGGAGTTATTATTCCTCCGAGAAAATCCGTGCTGTTCAATAAGCAGCTCATCAATAATGACGGATTGTTGATTGCAGCACTTTCCCAGGCGAATTCCATTCCTTATTCTGAGGCGGCTGAAGAAGTTCAGGCGCACATCAATGAGTGGGAAGCAAGGCTTCAAATGGGCGGAAGAATCACCATCGACCGTGTCGGGAACCTGTTTTACGACCAGGAACGAAACCTGTGTTTTGAGCAGGACCGTTTCTATAATTTATTGCTGGAATCCTTCGGATTGAGTTCTGTTCACTTTGTGTCTGTTGCAGATGCTCAGGCACAGGAGTCACACCAGGCAATTTTGCATGTAGTGAAGGCCGTTGAGATCGAACAAAAACAAACGGCAGCGGCTTCAGAACCTTCTTTCATTTTAAATGAAGAACCAATCGTTCCGGTTTTGGAAGTGGTTCACGAGGAGCAAATCCGGCAAACAGCCATTCCGATTAAGAAGAAATCCAACACCTGGAGATACGTGGCTGCGGCTTGTCTGCTTCCGGTTGCTTTTTATTCGTTCTGGATTCCTGTAAAAACAGATGTACTGGAATCAGGAGTGGTTTCACTTTCTGATTTTAATCCTTTTCATACAGCGAAAAAAGGAACATACATACTTCCGGAAACAAGCTATAGTTTCCAAAAAAGAACAGGTAAGCACCAATTACGGCAGTTTCCGAAGAACGTAGAGACGTTTTCTTACGAAATGGATGAGGATACCTACATTCCGGTTTCTCTAAAGAAAAAGAAACATGTTGAAGAAACAAATCCTCAAACAGAAATACATTCCGAAGTTGTTGCAGATCGCATGTCGCCTAAAGCTTCAGCGATGGCACAAACCCATAAAAAAGTGATAGAACAACCCAAGACTAATCCGGCTCCGGTATTGCCGAAAGGGGGACAAATCATTGTCGGAAGCTATTCAGACAGAAAGAATGCGGAAGATTTGATCAAATTATTGCAATCTAACGG
>DJFP01000094.1:3015-4832 GCA_002432565.1 Flavobacteriales bacterium UBA5869 | reverse complement strand
TAGTTCGGTCCTCTTAAGCCGTATTCAATGGAAATATGACCTGCGGCGATATCCGCGATCATTTTAGGGATAAAGAACGGATTGAATCGCGGGGTTCCGTCACCACCGAAGAAGTTTTGAGCTTCATCCTGGAAGGTTTTCAGACCACCGATTCCCGAACCCCAAATCACACCGATACGGTCTACATTCGGGTTCGATTCCATCAATCCAGAATCAGCCATGGCCTCCTTAGCAGAAACCATGGCGTATTGTGAAAATTGATCTAATTTCCGTGCTTCTTTTCTGTCGATGTGATCCTCGACATTGAAATTTTTGATTTCGCAGGCAAATTGAGTCTTGAATTTTGAAGCATCGTATTGCTTAATCGGTGCGGCACCACTTTTACCATTGATTAATCCTTCCCAGTACTCTGAAACAGTATTTCCAATGGGTGTAATAGCTCCTAATCCGGTTACAACAACTCGTTTTAACTCCATAAAATCAGATTAAATAAATGCCTGTGAAAACGTTTTTTTAGTTAGCGTTTTGCTCGATGTAAGAAACCGCGTCACCAACTGTTTGAATGTTTTCAGCCTGATCATCCGGAATAGCAATATTGAATTCCTTTTCAAATTCCATGATCAATTCTACTGTGTCTAGTGAATCTGCACCTAGATCATTTGTGAAGCTCGCTTCGTTTGTTACTTCGCTTTCTTCAACTCCTAACTTATCTACGATAATAGATATTACTCTTGATTTGATATCAGACATCTCAATTCTTTTATAAGGTTTTTCAGCTTGCAAAGAAAATAGGAAATGCGATAAAAACAAAATATAAAATGACTTAATTGCATTTTAGGTGCGTGCGAAATCTTGTTTTTTAGCTTGAAATCCGCGTGTGCCGTGTCATTTGGATTGTGTAACTTTGTGCCATGAATAAGAAATCAATAGCATTATTCGCCTCCGGCAATGGTTCAAATGCAGTGAATTTGATTCAATTTTTTCAGAATCATCCGCAAATTGAAGTGAAAACTTTAGTTTGTAATAAAGCAGATGCACCCGTTGTGGCCAAAGCCCAATCGCTGGGCATTGAGGTGATGGTTTTCACTAATGAAGAATTTGAAAGCGGTTTGACCGTTTTGCAGGAGTTGGACTACCGCGCTATCGACTGGATCATTTTGGCCGGATTTTTACGCAAGATCCCGCTAAATATTATTCATGGTTACCAAAACCGCATTATTAATATTCATCCTTCACTCCTTCCTAAATACGGCGGAAAAGGCATGTATGGGAAATTCGTACACGAAGCCGTTATTGGTGCTAAAGAACTGAAAAGCGGGATTTCTATTCATTTGGTCAACGAGGAATTTGACAAGGGCGAGATCCTGGCACAATTCGAAACGGATTTAGCTACCGATGACACACTGGATTCACTCGCTGAAAAAATTCAGCAGCTGGAACACAAACATTTTCCTATCATTGTAGAACAAACCATTTTAACTCATTAAGCTATGATGAAGTATTTCCTGGCATTTAACTGGGGCGAGCTTTTTAAAGCTTCCATGGTATTGTTTGCGGTGATCGATGTGATCGGGTCCGTTCCTTTAATTATAAAGATCAAGGAACAAAGCGGGGATATTCATCCGGCAAGAACAAGTTTTGTGTCGTTGGGAATTATGATCGGATTTTTGATTCTNNGGAGAATCCATCCTGAAGTTATTCGGAGTAGATGTGGGTTCTTTCGCCGTTGCAGGTTCCCTGATCTTATTCGCGATGAGTTTGGAAATGATCCTGGGAGTGCGTTTGTTCCGCGATTCTGTCTCCGGGAAAACAGCAAG
>DJFP01000094.1:0-2956 GCA_002432565.1 Flavobacteriales bacterium UBA5869 | reverse complement strand
ATTTTGATCAATGTACTGATCGTTTATATTGTGTTGCGTTTGACCAGGAAAATCGAGCATTTGCTCGGTCCGGGAGGGATTGCCATCATGAAAAAAGTCTTCGGAATTATTTTGCTGGCAATTGCAGTAAAACTGTTTACGACCAATATTGCTAAGATAATTACTGCTGCGACGGANNAATTATCAATTCTAAAAAGGAGTTCATACCCCAATCCGTTTTCGCGCAGGATTTTCATTTCCGCTGAAAGCTGGTCGGACAGTGCATTGATCAATTGGATTCCCAGGCTTTCAAATGCTTCTGTTTGTATTTCTTTCGGTAACCCTATTCCATTGTCTGTAATTTTCAGGAAAAAATGGGTTTTCGTCATTTTAAAATCGATCCGGATAAGTCCTTTCCTATGCGGGAATGCGTACTTAAAACTGTTACTTACGGCCTCATTGATAATCAGTCCTATCGGGATCATTCGCTCTGCTTCCAGGTAGATTTTTTCGTCAATATCGTATTCAAACGTCACATCCGAAACACTTCCGGAGAAGGAACTGTTAATACTTAAAGTAAGCGTTTTGATATAATCAAGCACCTGGATGCGGCTCAAATCCTTACTGCGGTAAAGCATTTCATGGATCATCGACATGGAGATAATGCGGTTTCGGCATTCCCGGATGAGGGCCAGGAATTTTTCATCTTTGGTGTACGATGCCTGGAGATTCATCAGGCTGGAAATAATCTGCAGGTTGTTCTTTACGCGGTGATGCACTTCCTGCAAAAGCGATGCCCGTTCCTGGAGCGTAATAACCGAACTTTCCAATTCTTCACCCAGCATGTTTACTCCGGAAGCAATGGCGTCGAACACATCATCTTTATCCGTTATTTGGGTTTTCTGAGTGAAATCCAAATTTGCATAGGCCATAATAACATCCAATATCGCATTGGTGCGCTCCTGAATGTATTTGGCTTCATGTGGATTCATTTTTCTTTGAATTTCTGCAGCCACTCCAAAGCGGCTTCTTCGTTGAGAAATAAACGGGTCGGAACTTTCGGTTTACTGATCGCCATGAAAAAATTACCTACAACTTTACTTACCGAAGAATCGATGATAATTCCAAAAGCAAGTGTATTTGTTTGACGTCCGTTGGTGGTAAAAAAAGACCGCGCTTCCCGTTCCATCGATTTAATACCTCTTGCATCAATGAGCAAAGGAAATTTATTGTCAATGTAAAAGCTATTGACAACTACCGAGTTTTCCTGTGCATGTTCTAATTTCACTTCCGATCCTTTCTTTACTTTCGTTCTTGCAATCCCGTCTTCACCCATCCAGGTGAAATAACAAGTTAAGTTGTGAGCAGTTTCGGGTATATTCATTCAGTAGCTTTCAAACAAATATAAACAAAGTAGGGACGCGATGCGTCGCGTCCCTACTGAAATTTTGTTTGTAAAATGTTTTAATCCTTGATCAGGAACTGGAAACGATCCAAGTTCTTCAATGCGATACTGGTTCCGCGTGCTACAGCTCTCAATGGATCTTCAGCGATGTGAACCGGTAATTTTGTTTTCTCGTTGATACGACGATCCAACCCGCGCAGCATGGAACCTCCACCCGCCAGGTAAATACCTGTTTTGTAAATATCTGCAGAAAGTTCCGGCGGTGTCTGCTCAAGGGCACTTAAAATCGCCTCTTCGATCTTGGAAATTGTCTTATCCAATGCATGGGCAACCTCGGAATACGTAATGATAATTTCTTTTGGAATACCGGTCATTAAGTCACGACCGCGAACTGCGAAATCTGCAGGTGGGTTTTCCAATTCAGGCAATGCCGCCCCAACTTCGATCTTGATCTGTTCTGCTGTGCGCTCACCGACCAGGATATTGTGCTGACGACGCATATATTCTTCGATATCGGAAGTGAAATCATCCCCCGCAATACGGATAGACTTATCACAAACGATTCCTCCCAGTGCAATAACTGCAATTTCTGAGGTACCGCCGCCTATATCAATGATCATGTTTCCCATTGGCTCTTCCACATCGATACCGATACCGATTGCGGCAGCCATAGGCTCATGGATCAAATACACTTCTTTCGCTCCGGCGTGTTCGGCAGAGTCACGTACCGCACGTTTCTCCACTTCTGTAATCCCTGAAGGAATACAAATCACCATGCGCAAAGTCGGATTGAACATTTTTCTTCCCGGATTGATCATTTTGATAAATCCGCGAATCATTTGCTCAGCACTCTGGAAGTCTGCAATTACACCATCTTTCAATGGCCTAACCGTTTCAATTAACTTGTGAGTTTTTCCGTGCATTTGCTGTGCCTTTTTACCAATGGCAACAACTTTACCCGTTTGAATATCTTTGGCTACAATCGAAGGCTCATCCACTACTACTTTATCATTCATGATAATCAGTGTGTTTGCAGTACCTAAGTCAATAGCAATTTCTTGTGTCAGAAAATTAAACAATCCCATCTAGCGCGCTCCTTTTTGCGGTTTTGCTCCCTTTATTCGTAAATTCCGGGAAATGGTTACAAAATTAGATTAAATAATCGAGATAATCTTAAAGTCTATATAGTAAATACACGTAGAGGCGAAAAATTTTTCGCCTCTACGTGTATTCTGATGTAAATTGCTGTTAATTAATCCGTTTTTCCGTAGATCCGTCATCGTAAACATAGATTACCACTCCTTTTTCAGATTCCGACACTTCCTGTCCGAACAGGTTGACAACCTTTACCAGCTTCTCTGATTTTTGACGGTTGTCAATGGCAATGATATCCGGATATGAGCGTATTTGCCCATTGTAATCCACTTGTTTGATCCGGTAATAATTGATCGTATTCCGGGTATAGGTATAATGGTTCATCGAATAATCCAGTCTGGACTGACTTTCTCCTGCTCCGTCAATGACATCGAGTTTATTCCAGGAAGCGCTTTCTGCAGGGGTTGTTGTCCATTC
>DJFP01000111.1 GCA_002432565.1 Flavobacteriales bacterium UBA5869 | reverse complement strand
TTCTGTGAATAAGTAATTGTTACCATTCATCCTTTTCGCTTTGGTCCTTTGAAAATTCGATTATTTTTGTGCGAATTTCAAAATTACGTTGCAATGTCACAAGAGAAAACAAGATACTCAGATAGTGAATTGGAAGAATTCCGTCAATTGATCAACGAGAAGTTGAAAGAAGCAAATGTCGACTATGACATGCTTAAGGCATCTTTGTCAAATGACAATCATGGGACCGATGATACGGGCAGAACTTTCAATATGATGGAGGATGGGTCGGAAACGTTATCTCGTGAAGAAGTAGCTCAGCTAGCAGCCCGCCAGGAGAAGTTTATCGAAAACCTGAAAAATGCCCTGATGCGTATTGAGAATAAAACCTATGGAATCTGCCGTGTTACCGGTAAATTGATCCAAAAGGAGCGTTTGAAACTGGTACCGCATGCTACATTGAGCATCGAAGCTAAAAACATGCAAAACAAATAAGTTGAAAAAACAACTCTATATCGTTTTAATAGCGGTATTCTGCATATTGCTGATTGATCAGATAACAAAAATTTGGGTGAAGACCCACTTTAATTATTACGATCCTCCTGTAAATGCCATTGGTTCATGGTTTCGATTATTGTATATCGAAAACCAGGGAATGGCATTCGGGACAACCTTTGGCGCAAGTATCTGGGCCAAATTGGGATTGAGCATCTTCCGCATATTTGCAAGTATCGCAATCGCATATTACTTCGTAAAACAATGGCGCAAAGGAGCTAAAACAGAATTTCTGTTAGCCGTCGGACTGGTTTTTGCCGGTGCAACCGGGAACCTCATCGATTCCATGTTCTACGACTTCATTTTTGACTACGATCCTTGTATCGCATTCAATCACCTGGAAGGATCCGGGGTTTGGTCTGATTGCGGTATTATGGGCAAACAGGAAACACGCCATACCGGATTTTTACTGGGCAACGTAGTGGATATGTTCCAGTTCAATGTTGAATGGCCTTCCTGGGTTCCGTGGTACGATAAAAATGGAGACAACCAGATCTTCCCCGCTATCTGGAACGTTGCCGATGCAGCTATCAGTATCGGGGTGATTATGATCATTTTCAGACAGCGAAAATACTTCCCGAAAGAAAATAAAGGGAAAGCAGCTCCAAATACAAGTGCTGCTTCAACCGAAGAAAATATAGCAGGAACGGAAGAGTAATCTTCCGTTTTTTGA
Organism: Flavobacteriales bacterium UBA5869; assembly: GCA_002432565.1. GTDB lineage: Bacteria > Bacteroidota > Bacteroidia > Flavobacteriales_D > Crocinitomicaceae > Fluviicola. Next base: position 2,091 of record DJFP01000111.1, on the reverse strand, counting down.
TCCATTCAAATTTTAAAGTCGGAGTCAATCATCCATTTTTCACGTAATCGAAATGCTGGTATTGTTTGTCGTTTGGCTTTGTTTGCCGCAATATTCGGCTTGATATCATTCTGAGGAACAATCCTTTTGGCTGTTAGCTGAGTTATCCTTTTGTGTAACGATTCCTGCAAAAGAGCAAAAAGTTTTGTAAAGCCATCATACCGCATAGTGGTTGGATAACCATTGAACAGCGGATAGTATTTTGGTGTGTTTGCAAGATAAACAACTTTACGTGAAAAGCATTAAATTTTTACTACTTTTCACGTAAAGTTGGTGACTACTTCCCTGTCGACCAAAGCTTAAAAAACTTTTCCTGCTCCGGGGTCATGTCTTTGATAATCTCTATTGTATTGTAAAGCGTTCCTTCCTTAAATTTCGCCGGGAAAGTAAGCGGTACTTGTTTTCCTTTTCGTTCTACATGAATGGTAACCATAGTCCCTTCGGGTACCAGGCTTCCGTCTTCGTTCTTGTAGACCTTCTTCAGCTCCTGGTAATCCACAATGTCCTTTGCTTTCAGACCGAAGACATTGGTTTCGTCTGCTTTTTTAATCACCACTTTTCCGTTGATGATCCGATTATCGGCAGTGACACCGCAATCCTTGTCCGCAAAGAAATGGGCCGGAACAGTTCCTTTTTTCGATTTCGAATAATCAATACCGATAACCTTAAACGTTTCCTCGATTGCCAATGGTGTTGTTCCTTCCACATACCTGGTGAAGAAATTCTTCAAATCCGGATGAACAAGCGCAACAAATTCATCCATAAAAGTTTCTTCGTTGAAAGAACGGCTGCTTCCGTACTTACTACACAAATCGAAGATCACTGTCTTTAATGTCTTTGCACCGTTGGTCAGTCGCATGATCTCAATATCGAGCAGCATTCCCATAATTGCACCGCGATCGTAAACCTGGGAATATTGATCGGAATATGGTTTGTCAAAAACGTTTGCGCTCATTACTGTAAACGGCATCTTATCCGGGTAAGATGATGCACTCATGATTTTACCTTTAATCGTATTTTCAACCGTTGATTTTACAGATATCAAACCTCCCTGCATCGCAACAAGCACCGAGAAATATTCCGTCGTGCCTTCATACAGCCACAAATGCTTAGACATTACCGGTTTGGTATAGTTAAACTCTCCGATAAACTGGCTGTGCAGGCTCAAAGGTGAATAGATATGCATGAATTCGTGGATTCCTGTTTCGTAGACCATATCGGTATAGCTGTTATGACCGAAATCGGGAAGAAAGTAAGAAGAAGAATGTCCGTGTTCCAAAGCTCCGAATCCTTGTCCGCCCAATGATCTCCCCAGCTTTATTTTTTGGAAAAGACCGATCTTTTTCTCACCGCTGAAAACGGCTTCCAGTTCGCGGTAATCCTTTATGAAATTTAAAAAAGCGTAGTTATCTACAGGGAGCTTCCCACCCACAAACTGATCAATGGCCACCATGGCAGAATCGATCTTATTCTTGATGTAATAAGCTGAAGAATCCATTCCTTCATGATAAGAAGCAATAATCACATCTGTTCCCTGCACACGGATATTTTCATCTTTTTCGTGGGTAAACAAAATTGGATTGTCGATGAGGTCGTGGTAATTTTTACTCCAAAAAGTGACCTGGTCTTCCGTGGTTGATTTGCTGACAAGCGTCGTAAAGCCGTTCAGGTTTTTGGGTTTCTTGAAGGTAATCTCGTATTCATTGTTCCATTCCAGGCCGAAATACCCAAAAAGGCCCCCGTTATTGATATAAAAGTATTTACCGCTTTCAAAACCCGTTCCGGCAGGCTCAAAGATCTTGGTTTTCCCGTTTTTTTCTTCCCAGGAATCGTCCACCAGGTATTGTACTTTGGCTACATCTTTTCCGGGAACGATCACAAAAGAATTATTGCCTTTTTTCTTCACTTTCAATGCCTTTCCTGCCGAATCAAAAGCCTTGAATTGAGTAATAAACCGGCCGTAGTCCAAAACGGCATAGGTTCCGGGTACTGTCATCGGGAAATTAAAAACTGCGGTATCTTTTCCTTTATAAGCCGTATTTAATGTCACGG
>DJFP01000189.1:7575-7749 GCA_002432565.1 Flavobacteriales bacterium UBA5869 | reverse complement strand
AACGACATTTTCCAACTGATTTGCCGCCTGTTTCAACTTTTCCTCATTCCGGCCGGTGATTAATACTTTGTTTCCCAATTGAGAAAATTGTTTCGCTAATTCGAAGCCGATCCCTGCTGATCCTCCTGTGATTAAGATTGTGTTTCCGTTTGTTTTCATGTGTTTGATTTATTT
>DJFP01000189.1:0-7512 GCA_002432565.1 Flavobacteriales bacterium UBA5869 | reverse complement strand
CCTCCGTTGCAAATGGCAGCCATTCCGTATTTCGCTTTTTGCTGCTGTAAAATATGCGTAAGAGTTACGAGAATCCGTGCCCCTGAAGCGCCAAGTGGATGGCCTAGTGCAACTGCTCCGCCTTTGATGTTTACTTTTTCCAAATTCACACCGGCAAGACGGGAATTGATAATTGGAACATTGGCATAGGCTTCGTTCATTTCGAAATAATCGATTTCTCCTATTCCAATTCCGGCCTTTTGAAGTGTTTTTTCAATGGCCAGGGAAGGTGAAGTGGTAAACCATTCCGGAGCTTGTGCTGCGTCCGAAAAAGCAATGATCTTTGCCAGTGGTTTCAAGTTTCTTTCCTGTAGGAATCTCTCCGAAACAATGATCAGAATTGCTGCTCCGTCGTTCAGGTTGGACGCATTTGCAGCCGTGATCGATCCGTCAGATTCAAAGATGGGCTTCAGCTGGCTGACTTTTTCCGGGTTGAGTTTCTCGATATCTTCGTCCGTATCGTAAACAAATTCTCCCTTTTTGTTTTTAACGGTAATCGGTGTGATTTCATCCTTAAAACTCCCGGAAGCATGCGCTTGTTTCGCTTTGGAGAAGGATTTTAACGTATAATCGTCCTGCTCTTCACGGGAAATTCCGTATTTCGTATTTGCCAGTTCAGCCGCACTTCCCATGTGGAAATTGTGGTAAGGGTCCCACAAACCATCCTTAAGCATTCCGTCAATGATCTGCTGATGACCTGTTTTATGTCCTTCCCGGTGATTTTCGATATAATAAGGTGCATTCGACATGCTTTCCATTCCTCCCGCAATCACCACATCACTGTCGCCCAAAAGAATGGACTGAACAGCATAAGAAACCGATTTGATCCCTGAAGAACAAATCTTATTGATGGTTGTTGCGTCGACCTCATCGGGTATTCCTGCTGCACGTGCAGCCTGTCGGGCCGGAGCCTGACCGATATTTGCAGAAAGCACATTTCCCAGGATCACTTCATTCACATCACCGGGTTTGATACCTGCTTTCAAAAGAGCATCCTTTATGACTTCTGCTGCCAGCTGCGGTGCTGAAAAAGAAGACAAGGACCCCATGAAACCTCCGGTTCCGGTTCTTGTCGCTGCTAAGATGTATGCGTTGTTTTTCATATTTTTTCGATGTTACGATATTTCAATTTTTCAATGACTCAACATTGCAATATTGCCATGTTGAATATACCGATTGGTATATTTTATGGTAAAAAATTTTTATACAGTCATTTCATCAATCATTTTCCGGATTAATTCCAGGTTTGAATTCAAATGTTTTTTGTTCTTAAAGGTTTTTGAAAGCAGCATTCCGCCTTCAATCAGTGAAAGAAAATAATCCGCAAAAACTGCTGCATCTGTTTCTGGACGGAAAATCTCCTTTTTAATTCCGTAAGCAACAACGCTTTGTACATGATCGTACCAATCGCGCATGGCTTTTTGCACCCTGCCAAATAATTCCGGGTTGGAGTCATCCGTATCAACAGCTGTATTCAGCAAAGGACAACCACCGGCCACGTATACTTTTTCAAAAACTTCGGAGTAAAAATTCACGTAGACCAATAGTTGTTCAACCGGGTCTTTTAATTCCAGGGAGCGATTTACGATCTCATTTTTGATAATGTTGTGATTGTAATCAAAAGCCTCTGCAGCCAACTCGTCCTTATCCCGGAAATTCCCGTAAACGCTTCCCTTGGTAAGTCCGGTTGCAGTTGTAATGTCCGAAATAGAAGTTCCCTCGTACCCTTTCTTGTTGAAGATCGGTGCCGTTGTTTCTATAATGAACTGCCGAGTGCGTTGTGCTTTTGTCATGAATGGTATTCAATTACGAAGCAAATGTAAGTGATTTTTTTAATAAAATACCGATTGGTATATAATTTTATCACTTTTTGGGAAATGAGTTCTTATTGTATCTCTAAAACAAGAAAGGATTTAGCTTAAAAACTCATTGTAAGATCTTCCACATACCTGAAAGGAAATACCAGGAGAGAATTGACAACCATCAGTGTAACAATAACGATAATCATATATTGATTCCTGGTTAGAAGCAGCAACATGGACAAAATAGGAACCGTCCAAAAACAGGTGTTTTTAATTAAATCCAATTGCTCCTGAGCCGTCAAATCCGATAAGAATAAAATTCCTTTAGCAAAAGAAACCCAATGCTCAGATTGCAGATTAATTGCAAAACAATTAATTGCTATAAACGAAATAGTAACGAAGATTTTCCAATAAGTAAGGGTTGTTCCGATACAAGTATGTTTAGTTCACAAACAAAGAAGGATACTTCTCCTTTTGATCAATAAAAAAGCGGATTTCATCCGGCAGGTTCGTTCTTCCGAATGAGCGGAAAACGGGGTCACCTGCTCCTTCGCTGAAATAATCCTCCAAATTCCGGTATTGAACGATCTCTACACTTTTGATGATATCTTGTCCCAACCATTGAATGTCCCTGATTTTACAGTAAGAGAACACTTTTACACCGATTCCCTGAAGGTCCGGAATAATGTCAGAGAATTCGATCAAATCCTTGACAAGTCTAACTGGTATAGCCATAACACAACATTTTTATTTTCAGCCAATTAACGGGTAAATTTCAATCTGCTGTTTTTTGATTACACCGGAAAGTTAAGGCTTTTATTTTTTACCCTGGTAAAGAACTTTTTAACAGTTCCGGGATTTAATATTCCCTTAACATCAGGTTTCCGTTATTCTACTTACAAATCCTCTGTTTACTATGTTCAAAACCATCTAATTTTAAGTATTTTTAGTCCATGGAATTCGGAAAAATTGATCGCAGTTTGCTGGACAAGGTAAATTTTCACCTGCCGGAGGACGGAGTTTTCACAAAAGCATTAAAACCGGCTGCTCAACAACCCAAATTGTTCGTTGGCGGTGCCAAATGGGGCCGAAAAGAATGGGTCGGACTGATCTATCCGGCGAAAACCAAAGAATCCGAATTCCTGGACTACTACATCCGTAATTTCAATGGGATTGAGCTCAATACGACGCATTACCAAATCTATCCGGCAGCAACCATTCAAAAATGGGCGGAAAAAGCAAAAGGAACCGATTTTAAATTTTGTCCTAAATTTCCGCAGTCTATCAGCCATTACAGCGATCTTTCGAGTTCCAAAGCACATGCCGACACAGACCGTTTCCTGGATTCTGTGATGAATTTCGGGGAACATTTGGGACCGATGTTCCTGCAGTTAAGTGAAAAGTTCGGTCCCCAGCGCCGGGATGCTCTTTTCTCCTATTTACAAAAACTGCCGAAAGACATTGCTGTTACCGTAGAAGTCCGTCACCCGGATTGGTTCGGGAATCCCCAAATTCGAGAAGATCTTTTCCAAACACTCTATGAGTTGTCGATCGGGTCGGTAATCACAGATGTCTCAGGAAGAAGAGATTGCGCGCACATGGAAGTAACATCACCAGCAACGTTTATTCGCTTTGTAGGAAACGGATTGCACACAACGGACTACGAACGCATTGACGACTGGATAAAACGGATCAAATCATGGCTGCAGAAAGACATCCGGGAAATCCATTTTTACATGCACCAGCCGGACGAATTATATACGCCGCAATTAACCGATTACTTAATCCGGGAATTGAACAAAACCTGTGGTTTGTCACTAGAAGCGCCCAAACTAATCGAAACAACGGGAGACCTTTTTGGGTAATTATCAGCTGTTAATGAGTTAATTATCAAGTTCGTTTCACACAAATTCTTGATAATTGATAATTCTGTTATTGCTAATTAGCAAGGGGTAACCCTTGTTTTTCAGGCTAGGAAATAAATTAAACGCACATATTCAAGATTATTCACCACTGGTAATCAGCAACTTAACCAATGATAATTTTTTAGTTGATCTGTTAGAAATTTGCATTTTTTTTTCAAAAAACACCCTTCGTATTAAACTATTACTACCTTTATCACTCACTGTTCACTCGATAATTCCAATGGAAAAGACCAGTTTACCACATTTCACAACTCTTGCGTACCCAGTGATCTCTGGCAAAATTTCCTGTTTATATCCAATGGAATTACACTATTCATTACAACATGCCTCAAAACAAATTTGCCATAGCCCGCTATGCGGTTATCGATGAACTTCTTCGGAAGCATACTTATGTAAAAACTTCTGCCATTGCTGAAACCTGCAAAAGAAATCTCGGGTATGAAGTTTCCCAGCGTACCATTCAGCTGGATCTGAACTCGATGAAAGATGACACCTTTCTGGGCTTTTTTGCTCCTATTGAATATTGTCAGAAACGGAAAGCGTATTTCTACAGAGATGCCGACTATCAATTCGGTTACCAGCACCTGAATGTTTCCGAACTGGACCTTCTTGAAAACGTATGTAATATTGCCTCCCGTCATTTAAAACCCGATCAGCGGGCCATCCTCGGGGACGTATTATTCAAAATCAAGAAAAGATACATCGCGAAATAAAACTTCGCCATTCGAGTGTATCCTTGTAAGCTTGATTTATTTGTTACCTATTCGCTGAGTTATGATTTTCGAAGCACTGCAAATGCTTTCCGGGCAACTAAATGACTACTTGAAGATTCGTTTCAGGTTAACGGAAGACATTGTGTTCATTTCTCCCGTGAAAGATCCTGCGAAGTCATTTCCCAACCGCGTAGCTATTTCACTGATCGGTGTGGAACGGGAAACCGTAATCAGCACTTACACTCCGCTCCGTGGAATTTCTGATGCTTCATTCGGGTCTGTAAACCCGCCAATATGGATTAACCTGCACGTAATGATCTCGGTAATTTTCCAGGAAAAACAATACGAAGAATCGATCCGGCTGCTTTCCGGGGTGATGTCGTTTATCCAGCGGAACCAGATCATCCTTACGGGTGACGAAGGCAAAAAGCTCACCCTGGAAATCATGAACCTGAGCATGCATGAACTCTCCAACCTGTGGAGCATTTCCGGTGAGAATTATTATCCTTCCGTTGTTTGCAAGATTCGCGGAACAGAGATTACAGGCAACGAAATCACCGATATTTCTTATGCTGTATCTCAACCAAACACCAATACCGAACTACAATGAGCTGGCAGGGGACATATCGGATCTGGTTGAAATTAGTGGTGCTTCATGAATATTTTGATAAGGAACAATGCGGTTTAATGCTTGAACCCGATACTGCGACTAAAACAGTCCTTAACAAAGCCGGACTCATCTTTAAACAACATGATCAACGCACCTGGTTCGTAATCGGAGAAGATCAAATCCTGCTGGATGAAGAGACTATTCTGAACTTCTATTTCAAAACCACACAAAAGGAATTCTATTATTACACGGATCAGGATGCCGTTTCCCAAGCCGGGTGGTCATTGAACAATTATAACAAGAACGGGATTTGGAAAACACTCACGATTCCGGTAAGCGAAACACGTTTAAAATCATCAGAAACGGAAACCATCGAAATTCAATTAAAAAGCCAATTGAAACACGTGGAATTCCTGGTCTTCCCTTCTCAAAATTATTCCATGGGACCATTGGAAATCCGCGAACAGCGCGAGAAAGTGCTCTTTAAAGATGCTGAGGAACTCAAACTTCCGGGAACCGAAAGAATACTCTACCGATTTGTTTCATCCGAAACACTGCCTTTGAAGCAAAAAAGCGAGTACCAGTTTCATTTGTGGGAATTGCGAAAAAGCGGCGAGAACCTGTTAAGCAGACTCCCCGATTTTCCTCGTGTAAATGTGCTTTCACCCTTCAGTCCGAAGGACACTATAACAAGTTACATCTATTTATAAATCAATACAATAAATCCAAATATGAGTACAATGAAAACACCTGGGGTATACATCGTCGAAAAGAACGCGTTCCCTAATTCCGTTGTCGAGGCTGCAACTGCGGTACCTGCATTTATAGGTTACACCGAGTTTGCCAAAGACGGAAACAAATCTTTATTAAACAAGCCATGGAAAATCAGTTCGTTAGCTGAGTTTATGCAGTATTTCGGAGGAGCTCCGGTTCCAAAATTCAGCACAACTCCAGCCGCAGACGGTGCCGATGGTGATGAGCAACTGGGAGTCGCAACTTTATCGCTCAACGGTGCGAAATACACTGTTCAACGGGAAGGTGACAAGTTTAACTTCTACTATCAAATGCGTTTTTTCTTTGCAAACGGCGGTGGACCATGCTACATTGTTTCAGTTGGTGAAGGATATACAGGCGGGTTGGACGAAGAAAAGTTGAAAAACGGGATCGACACCCTCTTGAAAGAAGAAGAACCAACAATGGTACTGGTACCGGAAGCTGTTTACTTAAGTACGGTTGACAGCTGTGCCAATGTTCAGGTTAAGACATTGTCTCACTGCGGAGGACAGATGAAGAACCGCGTAGCCATTTTTGATGTGTTCGACGGATTCAAGGATACCAGAAGCGAGAATGTGAAAAATTTCCGTGAAAAGATCGGTACCGAATTCCTGGATTACGGAGCGGTTTACTACCCTTGGTTAAATACATCGATTGTTTCCGACAACGACATCAGTTTCCTGAATTTCAGTGATCCGGATGCTATTGCTGCGCTTCTTACGGCAGAGGATAAAGCAGGAAAACTGACAGAATTTATCGAGAAAGTTACTACAGCCAATGTGAATAGTTATTTTGAAATGTTGAATGCAGTCGATAAAACAGATGACTTCACAAAACTGGATCTGGATCTTAAAACAGCACACAAAGTATTAGCTCGCCACTCTTCCATTTACAGCGAATTAATGCGTGAAATGCTTTTGATCATCAACCTGTTGCCGCCAGCTTCGGCAATGGCAGGAATTTACACCCTGGTTGACGGAACAAAAGAAGTTTGGAAAGCACCGGCAAACATCGGAGTGGCAAACGTAATCAGTCCGACTGTAAGTATTTCTTTCAGCGACCAGGAGGACCTGAATGTTCCTATGAACGGTAAGGCAGTAAATGCTATTCGTTACTTCGTAGGTGACGGGATCAAAGTTTGGGGAGCACGTACACTGGACGGAAACTCGCTTGACTGGAGATACATGAACGTACGCAGAACCATGATCATGCTAGAAGAATCCATCAAAAATGCAGCTAAAGCATATGTTTTCGAACCGAACGTTGCAAATACCTGGGTAAGCGTGAAAAGTATGATCAGTAATTTCCTGAACGGGATCTGGAAACGCGGTGGTTTGGCAGGAGCAGTTCCGGAAGATGCATTCAGTGTGCATATCGGGCTTGGCGATACCATGACACCGGAAGATATCCTGGAAGGGATTATGCGTATTACCATTTTGGTTGCAATCTCAAGACCAGCTGAGTTTATTGAGATTACGTTCCAGCAGCAAATGCAGAAAAGCTAATTAAACAAGATCAAAAGGTCACTTCGACTCCGCTCAGTGTCCTTAGAATTATCAAAGCAGGCTGAGCGTAGCCGAAGCCTGAACATTTGAACATTTGAACATTTGAACATTAACAGAATTAAAAATAAGAAATCATGGCAGGAG
>DJFP01000141.1 GCA_002432565.1 Flavobacteriales bacterium UBA5869 | reverse complement strand
ACCCAGGGTGCAGCAAACCAAAAGACCGAGTCAATCTGACCTTTACTTTCGAATGACCCGACTGTAAAAATCAAAGCTAGCAGTAGTATTATCCGACGTAATTTCATAAGCTCTAAATTCATCCTACTATTTATTCTTATCGATTTCCTTTTGGATATCTTCCAGAATACTATTATTCAATTTATCATCTTCCTCCTCTAAAGAAGGCCTGTTTTTCGTAATTACAAATGAGATCCCGATTTCATGCGATCCTGCGCTGTATTTTCGCAACTGCGTATAACTGTAATCATACCCGTAAGTAATAGCCAACCGGTTTTTCAATCTCACCCCAAGGAAAATCCCCAAAGCATCGTTCGTCCTGAAATTCAATCCTCCGAAGAACTTGTCCTTATAAGCCAGCTGGGCCATAATGGATAATTGGGCAGGAACCGGTTTCGTATAACGGAATAAAATACCCGGTCTTAGTTCCCAGTTCTTTTTGATCAGGAATTTATATGAGCTCAGTATCGTATAGTGAAACTGTAAGTTTTGGTTGTAAGATTTAAAGCTTTTCCCCATGATCATGTGATCCAGTGTTCCGCTAAACTCAAACTTGTCGTTGTATAAGCGAAAACCCGCATTGACATCAAATGCATTTCCGGAATAACTGTTCCCGGTAAAGATCGGATCTCCTTCGTCAGCGATAACCGCATCATACAAACGAACCCGGTACTGAACAAATCCCGGACGAATTCCCAATCCCAATTTCCATTTCGATTCCTTGCTAAATTTCAATTGATACCCATAATTGACATAAATTCCGGTTTTCCCCACTAACCCCATTTGTTCGGTTAATACCTGAACTCCATAACCGTGTTTCGCCTTATTCTTAAAAGAACCATGAAAATTCAGGTAAAAATTGCGCGGAGCATCCTTAAATCCAACCCACTGGCTTCTATTGTAGAAACTGACTTCGTGGTAGTTGGTACTTCCCACATAAGCCGGAGAATAATGTAGTGGATTTGCAAATACATTCGTGAATAAGCTTTGCTGCTGTCCATATGAAACAAAGAACAGAGTCACAAATAAGGCTGTAATAAAATTCTTCTTGTTCATCTTAATCTCGTTTTCTTAACACCATTAATACTCCTTTGTAAATATCAGGTTCGGCATTTGCATTCAATTGAATGACAAACAGGTAATTCCCGTCCGGAACAGGCTCACCTTCATAAGTTCCATCCCAGGGAGTATCATAACCATCGGAAGTAAAAACGGTCTGCCCCCACTCATTGTAAATTTCTATATGTGCATTCGGATAAGCCAATTCGAGGAAATCGAGTTTCCAAACATCGTTGGCGCTATCTCCGTTTGGAGAAATAATAGTCGGGATCAAAGTATTAATCTCAGTTGTAACGGTATTAATTGCTACAAAACGGATTGCACTATCAGTGCACCCCAGTGCATTAGTTACTTCGAGAACAATGTAATAATTCCCGTTACCATAATAAGTATGACTCGGGTCCATAGCATTGGAAGTAGAGCCATCACCGAAATCCCAGGAATAACTCACCGCATAATCCGATGTGTCAATGAAGTTAAATACGGCTCCAATGTTCATACCGCCGTTTGAGTTGTAGTAGAAACCTGCATCCGGAAGCGGATCTATGGTAATTGGTTCAATGATCGTATCGGAGCATCCGTTCACCGTTGAAACAATATGTGTAATCGTATAAGTCCCGCCACTCGCAAACTGCTGGTTGACATCAGCCATAGCCGCCGAACCTTGTCCACCGAAATCATAGAACCAGGAATTAATCGTTTCTGTACTTGTTGAAGCATCTGTAAATGCAACAGTAACCTGGTTATTCGGACAGGAGTTGGAAGAATTGAAGTCCGCAACCGGCTTGTCGAAAACAGAAACTGAAATGGAAACGGTGTCTTTGCAACCGTTGGAATTGGTAACAATTAATTCTACCGGGTATGAACCTGCTGTACCAAAATTATAGTTTGGATTTTGATTTACGGATGTTTGGCCGGTTTGGAATGTCCATGCCCAGTTTGTCAGTGTTCCCGAGCCTGGAAGTGAGAAGTCCGTGAAGACATTCGGAAGTCCTTCACAGACATTTGTTACGCTGAAATTCGCAAAAGGAGGAGCCACAAAATTTACCTGAACTGCATCCGAAACCACGGTACATGTTCCATTGTTGGTTGAAGTCAGAGTTAGCACAACACTTCCGTTAGAAACTTCAGAAGCAGCAGGTATATATGTTGCATTCAAGGCACTGGCTGAAGGACTAAATGTTCCGGAACCTCCGCTCCAAACACCTCCGAAAGGACCTCCGGTAACATTTCCGTTCAACTGAACAAGTGTTGCATTCGAACATTTCAACTGGTTAGGACCTGCATCTACTTTAGGTGCATCATTGATAGAAATATAGATGCTGTCCAGAACAGGGTTACAGTTCCCGTTTGAGGTCGATCTGAGGTAGAGCCATACAAAACCCGCCGCAGTATCAGCAACACTTGGGATGTAGGTACAATTCAACGAACTGCTATTCGGTGAGAAAATACCTGTCCCACTGGTGAGCCATATTCCGGTAGTAGTCGGACCGCTAATCGTTCCTGATAAGGAAACATTCGCATTGTTTGCACATACAATTAAGGTGTCGGGACCAGCCTGCACATTCGCTGCATTTGTAAAATTGACCATCATCGTATCCGAAACCATTGCACAGGAAGGTGCATTGGTGGATGTAAGTACAAATTGAAGTGTTCCGGAGGCCAAATCAGCCGCAGAAGGAACATAAGTTGCATTTAAAGTTGCTGCATTCGGCAAGAAAGTACCGGAACCATTCGAAGTCCATACTCCGGTTGCCGCGCCACCACCGATGATTCCATCCAGCTCAATAACCGGATTGTTTTCACAGATCGACTGATCGACATTAGCATTGACAAGCGGCGCCGGCGTGATCTCAAGATACATGGTATCTCTTGCAACAGGGCAAAATCCTGTGGTCGATAAAATAATTCGGATCGGGCTGATAAGTGTATCCAAAGGACTTGGAATGTAAGTATTCGGAACTGAGTTCAATCCGTTTTGGAAAGATCCATACCCATTACTTGACCATGAACCGGTCACAGCACCTCCTCCGACATTCCCATTTAAAGTGTAGCTTACGTTCGCACAAACCGTGTCATTCACTCCTGCCTGCGAAAATGCAGTTGCATAAAAGTCGGTTGTGTAAGCATAAGCTGCTCCGGTGTTTGTTCCACCTCCTGAAATGACCGCCATGGTGAAGATATCTCCCAGGTTCACGATCATATTATGACTATTTACAGGAACATCTGTTGTATTAAAGAAAATACGTGCTGCTTTATACTGACCGCTTGTTCCGGGAACCGTTTGGAACATACCTGCAGTAATCAAAGCGGAACTTCCGTTGAGCAGAAAATCCCCTTCAAACCCCGTTCTGGTTACTAAAACGACTCCCAATGAATCTGCACTTGAACGGGAAAAAGCCATGTTGTTATTTCCTTTACAATTCAAACTCGGAACAACCGCTACACTCAATTCACACCCAAAACCGGAAACATGATACACATATACCGGCTTGGTGGATTTGATAGAAAGCAGCTGATCCGTCATAGGGATTTCCAGTGTTTCGGAAGAATTGATAAGTGTCGTCGTTGTACTCACGCCCGCTACTTCAATAGTTGAGGCGTTCTGTGTTGCCAAAACATAAATACGGTCATTGGTTGAAGTTCCTTTATAAATTGCATAATCTGTTCCGATAGAAGGAGTCGGCACCAATTGGTCTCCGATCATATCTGCGCAGCCTGACTGAACCAACTGCCCGTCGAAAACGGTAAGGGCTATTGGGTTATTGGCTGAAACAATAGATCCGGCAAGACTTGTAGATGCGTTTACATCAACATCTCTGGCACTGTATGTCTGCCCGGCATTCAAAACCACCGAAAAGGTAGCATTAGCCGCGTGGCCTGTAATTGCTGTTCTTGGAGTAATTAAGACTGTTGTATTGTTCAATGTCGCAACAATTTCAATTCCCGAATAAGTAGCAGGAGTTGTTACTTCATTGTTCCAAAACTTTTGGAAAGGTGTGTAGAAATTTATTCCCAAAGCCTTACCGCCTTTCAGGCTGAAACTTTCTTTGTTATTCGGTGCAATCACCTCGTAAACCGCATTGATCAAACCGGTAGAACTGATTTTTATCCCGTTATTCGAAACAACATTCGCTGCCGGACTCTCGATCTGAGCCAGAACCGGGCTGAGATCAATACTATCGCTTGAGAAAGCAGGCATCGTAAGGGTAAGCGGAACAAATGCGCCATTTGCAGGCTGGGTAACAGTAATTGTTGCCGGCTGGTCATACGATTGAAAACGGAGCTTAACAGGGTCCTGCCCTACACCAGCTGAAACATCCGGAGCTGCAAACCAAAAAACGGTATCTCTCTGCGCATAAGAATTTATGCTAATAGCAAGACCAAACGCAAGAAGGAAAAGTTGTGTAAATCTGAACATATATTAGGCTATCTCAGTTTTTAGCCTGCAAAGATAGCTTATAGACGTTTGTTTTTAACTAAAAATAAGAAACTGAAACATGCCATTCACACAGTGAAAACAGAAATTTATAAATAAAAATCAGTTAGTTACGATTTTAACAACTCCTTAAATTCATCGGGAAATCGTCACTATTTAGCTAGTTTAAACTAATATTTACCGATGATTTGGGGGCAAATCCGGCTTCAATTTCGCCGCACGATCGTGCAATACAATACTACCTGTAACTGCCACATTTAAAGAAGAGTTTCCCGGAAGTTTAATTACTTTCCGGCATTTCGCCAAAACAGATTCGGGAAGTCCCTGGTCTTCGGATCCCAACAGGTAAATTGCGCGTTTCGGATGCTCAAAATCATGCAGAAACTCGGCATTTTCGGTTAATTCAACCGCAATCAAGTGACAATCGTAAGGAATATTCTCACACAAATCTTCCAGGTTATCGTAGTGAAAATAGGGAATCCGTGCCCAGGTCCTTGTCACGTCAGAAGTTTGCTTTTTGTAGCGTTTCCCAACAGTAAAAATGTAAGACGCACCCAAAATATAAGCCGATCTCCACAAGGTACCGATGTTATGGTCCGTTTTGGCATTAAAAACACCAATTGCGCAATATCCCTGAATATTCGAAGTTTTCATAGATCAGACGACTTGATTTTTTCAACGTTCATTGCGCTGCCGATATGAAAGATTGCATCTCCCTTATTCACCAAAGGCGCTTCATTGGTACAAATGATATATCCTTTCGAATTGGATTTGATCTTACGCTCCGAAGAACCGTAAGGGTCGCTTACATAACCGATCACTTCTCCTTTTTCTACATACTGTCCGTTTTTCGCAACTGCATGAAAAACTCCTGAAAGCGGTGCCCGCAGCCATTTAGATGATTTAATGATTATCGTTTCCTTATCCGGCTGTTCCAGTTTGAAACTTTTCATATGAAAATGGTTTAGGATACGCTGAATTCCCAGCAATCCCTCCTCAACAATCGTTTCATCGATCGAATTCGTTTTTCCGCCCTCGAACAAAAGGATCTTCTTCCCCATTTTATTCAGAGCCTCACGAACCGATTTGGAAATATAATTTGAGTGAACAATAAAAGGCGGATTAAAAACCTGAGCCAATTCCATACTGACAGGATCAGAAAGCAGACAGCGAATCTGGGCAATATTGGAACGTTGTGCGGAACCCGTATGAAAATCAATCACAATATCTACGTTCGGAGCGATCTGATTCATAAACTGATAAGCAAACTGGCTTGCAAGCGAACCATTTTTTGAACCGGGAAAACTTCGGTTTAAATCCCTGCCGTCAGGAAGCTCGCGTTTCAGGTTCAAATACCCGAAAATATTGAATACCGGAAGACAAACGATTGTTCCTGAAATCGGTTTATTCCATTTTTTACGGATCACCCGGCGTATAATTTCCATTCCGTTGATCTCATCGCCATGCATTCCTGCCATAAGCAAAACGATTGGCCCGTCTTTCAGTGAACGCTCAACGAAAACCGGAACCTGCACCGGTGTGTGCGTATGCAGTTTTGCTACATCCATGCTAAGTTCAACACTCTGTCCCGGCAGAATTTCCTTTCCAAGTATGTAGAATCGCGCCATAATTTATTTTTTTACACTCTTTTCAATAAAAGCAATGATTTTTCCGGCAATATCAACCCCTGTTGCGCGTTCGATACCTTCCAGTCCCGGAGAGGAATTTACTTCCAGCACCAATGGTCCGCGTGAAGACTGCAAGAGATCAACTCCTGCCACTCCCAAACCTACCGCCTCAGCTGCTTTNNTTCATGGCACCTACAACTTCTCCATCCACAACGAATGCACGAATATCCGCTCCTCCGGCCTCTTTGATAAATTCCTGGACGATTACCCGTGCTTTCAAGCCATTGAATGCTTCCAAAACAGATTGGGCCGCATTTTGGTTCTCTGCCAAAACGACTCCCAACCCCTGTGTTCCTTCCAATAACTTCAAAACCACGGGAGCGCCGCCTGCAGATTCAACGACGTGCTCTACATTTCGGGAATAATTGGTAAAAACCGTTTTCGGCAGTCCGATACCTTCTTTCGATAACACCTGAAGACAACGCAGTTTATCACGTGAATGGACAATTCCGCGGGAACTATTCACAGAAAAAACATTCATCATTTCGAACTGGCGCACAACCGCAGTTCCGTAAAATGTTACAGACGCTCCCACACGTGGGATTACAGCATCAAAACCTTCCAAATACTCAGACCCGTAATACAAAGACGGTCCTTTTTGTTCGATTTCGATATTGCAGCGCAAATGATCTACCACATGAGCTTCATGTCCATGTTTTTCGGCGGCTTCAACCAAACGTCTGGTAGAATACAACTGTGGATTGCGTGATAAAATGGCAATTTTCATTCTTTTTCATGAAAGGCTCATCCCTTTCCTTCGATCAATATATTTCTTTATTTATTCTCGTATTTATAGGAACAGTTCGTTTTGGACGTATCAATCAAAAAACGTTTGTTCAACAACCTGCGGCCTAATAAAATCGGGTTTCTTAAACCGGTCCTTTCTGTCAGCGAAAATACAGTTTCATATGTTTTTCCGAACAACCGAACGGTTCCTTTAACAAAAAAGCGTTCCTGGGCTATGCCGTTGGAACTTTTCACGATCTTCGTTTTAAAATCGTCAAAAATGACTTCTTTCCCGGTGTATCCGGAGATCCCGGAATCCAGGAAAACAACCCGAAGCTGTTCCTTCTCACCAAACTCCACTACTTCGATCGACTGACAATGCATGGAACTG
>DJFP01000270.1 GCA_002432565.1 Flavobacteriales bacterium UBA5869 | reverse complement strand
TTTCCTTCCGTGCGCTTCTTTTTCACACGTTGAACACTTTCCACCAGGTCTTCTGCATCAATCGGTTTTACCAGGTAATGGACAGCTCCCTGTTTAAAGCCTTCCAATGCGTATTCATCATAAGCCGTAGTGAAAATCACATCCGCTTCTTTGTAGGTCAATACGTTCAATAATTCAAAGCCGTTCATCTTAGGCATTGATATGTCAAGAAAGAGCAGGTCCGGCTCTTCGGTATTAATTACTTCGACTGCGTCGATCGGATTTTGCAATTCTGCAATCACCTCTACATCAGGGCAAAACTTTCGAATTAATATAGCAGTAGTTTCTAAACTGTGCCTTTCATCATCTACAATAATTGCACGTAATTTCATATTCTAGTTTGGAGTTTCAAAGTACAAGGTAACTAAAGTTCCGATTGCCTGACCATTTTCGTCAATTAAATCTTCAATTTCAAATTCGTTCTGTTTCTTCGTTCGTAAAGTCAGTGAGCGCAATCTATCCTTCGTAATCTGAAGACCGACGCTTCCTTCTTTCAGCGAACGTTTACGGTTGTTTTCTTTAGCTTTCTCTCTTCCTATACCGTTATCCTGCACCATTACGTACAATCCGCTGTGTTGTTTCTGGAAGGAGACCCGGATTTTCCCGCCTTCTTCGGTCCTTGGCATCAGGCCGTGCCAAATCGCGTTTTCAATAAAAGGCTGGATAATCATAGGCGGAATCTGGCAATCCAACACCTCCTGTCCGTCAATCTGGAGGTCAAAATCAAAATCCTGGTCGAATCGCAGACGTTCAAATTCCAGGTATAATTTCAGGGATTGGATTTCATCATAAACCGTGATCATATCCTGGCGTGAGTAATTCAGGATCATACGCAGCAATTTGGAAAACTTAGCAATGTAATCAGCCGCATTATCTACCTCATCTTTCAAAATAAACAAGCGGATCGAATTCAAACTATTGAAGAGGAAATGCGGGTTCATCTGGGCTCTAAGCGCCCTGGATTCCAGTTCGTTGATCTGAAGGCTGAATTCGGCTTTCATCTGCTCGGTGCTTTGGATGCGTTTAATCCGTGAACGCATGAAGAACCAGATACTAAAAGCAATAACCAGGGAAGCCAGGGTAATGAACCACCAACGCCTCCAGAACGGTTTGGTGATTTTGAATGAATAGGAAGTAATTGTGGATTCATCCCCCTCCACAACCTGTACCTGGAAAATATACTTCCCACTGGGAAGGTTGTGGTAAAGTGCTTCGTTCTTTTGGTTCCCGTTGATCCATTTATTATCCAGTCCAAGCATGCGGTAACTCACCAGGTTATTCTCCGCATTTGAAAAATCCCGGATCCCGAATTCNNAAAACAAGGTTATTCTGATCATAATTGTACTTAAACTTATCCGTAGAGAACCTGCTCATTCCGTTCATATCCCGGACCTGCATGATATAAGGGACCGCTTTTTTGCGAACTGGCAGCTGCTTGGAAAATTCACCGACTATGTAGGAGTGCGACTGCAGGAAATAAATTGAATCAGGGGTTATATTTATNNCTGAAAATATCGCTAACCCCGTTCCGTTTTTCCAGGCTCTGAACTTTTCCTGATACGGAATTCATTATGGCTATGCAAGACGGATTCAATATCCATAGCCTGTTTGAATGGTCAAGAACCAACTGGTTTACCTCATCATTCTGCAAACCGTTGAAAGACGTAAATTTGTTCTGAAGTTTTTTGGTATTAAGGTCATAACACCAAACCCCACTTGCACGCGTCCCGATCCATAACTTTTTTTGGGGACAGATTGCCAGGCAAGTAATCTGGTCGGTATTTTCGTGGTTAAACAATTTTATCCGCTCCAGTTGCTTTGATCGAATATAGTAACGGTACAATTGCTCATTTTCAGAAAAATAGACCGAATTACCCTGGTTAACCATTGTGAGCGGAAAATGTTCCCGGGTCTCATCCAGTTTGCTCTTCGTGGAAATGGAATAGATTCGGCTGAATGAAAAGTCGGAAAGCCGGTAACAAAGCAAACTGGCATCCAGGGTGCCGATAAACAATAACGAATCCCCGACTAGCAGCGAATTCTGAAAACGCTTATCAATGGATTGATGGTCAGGATAGAGCATTTTTTTCACTATCCGGTATTGCGGATCAATTCGCAAAAGGCCGTTTGCCCCTACTACCACCATGCTTCCGTCTTCGAGGTAATAGAACGATTTCACATCAACCAAACCATCCAACCGCAGCATTTCAGGGCCATTACCCAATATACGTTTTAAAGTGGTAAACGAACCGTCTAAAAGCTGGTAACCATTCTTTTTATCCGGCGAATAGCGTACCGCATGCAATTGCATCTCGGTTTTGATCTTTGTGCCATAAATCAATGATTCGTCATGCACAAAAAGTCCGGCATTGGAACTTGCAATTGCCAGTTGAGAGCCGAATTTGGTAATATGAAAAGGCATCACAGCGCTTCTTTCCGATTCTTCGTATCGCACAAATTCCTTCTTGCTGGTATCGAAAAGTATGATCTCTTTATTCAAAATGCACAGATAAAGATACCTCGGATCGCGCCATTCAATGGATGAAATTTCCTGGTATTTCAAATCGTCTATAGAGATCGGAAAAGATTTGAACAAGCCCTGGTATTGGTCAAAATACAGCAAACCTCCTTTTCTTAATCCGATAAACAAATTCCCTTTACTATCCTGAACGGCACAGGTCATATCATTCCGGTAACTGAAGGTCGACCCGGGATTGATATCGGTGGAACGTCTGAACTTAAAGGATTTCCATTGGCGTTTCCTTATCTCAAACTTGTATAAACCGTCCATTGCACAAATCCATAATTTGTCAGGATCCAATCGGTCGGGCACAATTTCATTTAAACCTGTGACTTTTTCGTCCGTTGGGTAGAATGAAAAACGCCGGGTTTTCTTCTTTTTCGGGTCAAAAGAATAGAGTTTCCCCTCGACGGAAGTATACCAGATCGTTTTGTTTAAAATGGCCAAAGCACTAATACGGTTACTCCCGAAGTATGGAATATTGCGTTTGTTGTAATTGGAAATGCGGAATGTCTCCGTTTCAATGGCTATCAATCCTTTGTTATAGGTAAAAGCCCAGATCGTTTTATCACCATCAAAAACCAACCCCTGGATATCGTTCGATGCTATGGAAAGGGAATCCACCGGATCGTGTTTGAAGTGAATGAAACGCTGGCCGTCAAATCGTTCGATACCTTTTGGAGTCGCCAGCCAGATGAATCCTTTTTGGTCATAGGCAACATCCCTGATCTCATTCGAAATCAATCCGTTCTCTTTGGAATACTGGATCAGGCCCCTCTGAGCGAAAAGAGAGAGATTTAACAGTGAAAAAAGCAACCAAAGCCGGAATTTCATGTCACCAATTTCGAAACTATATTTTAAATAGCGTTCGTTTTTGGATAAGAATATTATCTGTTTACTTTTCGATTGGCATGAACTTTGATTAAAATTATCCCGTTAACATGATAAATTAAACCGTTTAATCAATAGAGGCACAAACTTTTAACGATTAAAAAAAAATTACTGAATTTTATACTGCTTTTCTCCGCTTATGTGTAAAAACCTCATACTGTTATTCCTGATTTTCTGGTCGATTCCGTCCCAGGCATCACACATTGTGGGAGGTGAAATTTATTACGACTACCTGGGCAACAATAATTATCGTTTCTACATAGCACTTTACCGAGATTGTGCTTCTACCGGTGCCTCTTATGATTCTCCTATGCCATTGAGTGTTTTTACGGGTACGGGAATCCGGATATCGAATGAGAATGTTACTTTCCCCGGAAGTACTGTTCTTCCAATCATATTCAACAATCCCTGTATTACAGCTCCGAGCGGTATTTGTACCGAAAGAGCCATTTATACCGTAATCCTGAATTTACCGCCTTCCGTGAGCGGATATATTGTGGCTTACCAGCGTTGCTGCCGCGGACCTAATATCACGAACCTGGTGAGTCCGGATGATACCGGTTTAACGATCAAAGCAATTATTCCTCCGGGAGATCAAAACCAATACATTAACAGTTCTGCACGTTTTGTAAACTACCCGCCGTTGGTTATCTGCAATAATGAGAACCTGAATTTCGACCACAGTGCAACGGATCCCGACGGTGACAGTTTGTCTTATGAATTGGTAACACCGCATGCCGGTGCAAACTCCTTGAACCCGGCTCCGAATCCAATTCCCAATCCTCCATACCCGAACGTGGCCTGGGGAGGATCTTTCAGTCAGGCAGTTCCGCTTGGCCCGGGCTCAACCACAACTATCAACCCGGTAACGGGACAATTGTTTGTAGATGCGAATAACCTGGGACTTTACGTTGTTGGAATCCGGGTGAATGAATGGAGAGACGGGGTTTTGATCAGTTACGTAACCAGGGATTTCCTCTTCCGTGTTGTAAACTGTAATGTACAGCTTTCTGCAATTGTAACGGAACAGGAAGATACACCCGGATTTATTTCTTATTGCCAGGGATTGAGCTTTACCTTCGAAAATCAAAGTTTCGGGGCATCCAGTTATTACTGGGATTTTGGTGTTAGCGGAATTACAACAGACAATAGTACGGCTTTTGAACCTACTTATCTTTTCCCACAGCCGGGAACTTATAATGTCATGCTGGTTGCAAATCCCGGATGGCCTTGTACCGACACTACTTATATGGAATTGATCCTTCAAAATCCTTTCGAAGTCGATTTTACGTTTGCTGATTCTACTTGTTTTATAGATAATACACTTGATTTCCAAAGCCAGATCATCAACGGTCCGCCTGCCACGCAATTCAGCTGGGATTTCGGTCCGAATGCCACCCCGGGAACATCTACGGCTGCAACCGTGAATAATGTCGCATTCAGTTCGTCGACCGGGAATGTTGTAACCCTGATCGGGACATACGACGTTTGTGCGGATACTGTTTCGAAGCCTATTTTCTTCTACGACAAACCGGATCCGCAGGTCGGGTTTCAAACGAACCATGAGTGTATCGGGTATACACAGACTTTTGCAAACAATTCAACCGGGGCGATGTTGAATTATTCCTGGGATTTTGGTGTTCCGGGAATCACAACAGATGTCAGTACGGCAGTTTCGCCAACATATACTTTCCCCGCAGAAGGTACCTACCCGATTACTTTAATTGCGAGCAGCGGACCAAACTGCTCCGATACGATGGTCCAGAACATTACGATCTACGAACCGTTGAATGTTTCGTTTACACACAATGATTCCCTTTGCGTAACTAATAATAGTTTCAATTTTGTGGGGAACGTTACCGGCCCATCAATCACCCAATACTCCTGGGATTTCGGAAGTCATGCGAATCCGTCCAATGCAACAAGTCTGAATGTAAATAATGTGGTTTATGATACCTCGGGAAGTTACCCGGTAACTCTAACTGCAAGCTTTTTGAATTGTTCGGAAAGCGCTGAATCAAGCGTATTCATTTTCTCTGTTCCAACAGTTGGATTTACGATCAGTGATGAATTAAAGTGTGAACCTTATCCTGCTCAATTCATCAATTTGAGCCAATACGAAGCACCGCTGCTGTATTCCTGGACATTTGGCGACGGCGGTACCAGCACAGAAGAAAATCCGCTGTATATTTACTATAACGCGGGAACTTATTCGGTCGAACTGACAGTCATATCAACCGTTGGCTGTGTGGACACCTTTGTGCTTTTNNGTACAGTTTACGGATTTATCACAGGGAGCAACCCATATTTCTTATTTCTTCAACGAACTTAACTCCGGAAGTACAGATCCGAATCCGGTACACACTTATTTTTCGGATGGAATGCATTACCCGACTCAGATTGTATTCAATCAATTCGGCTGCAGCGATACCACTTTCCGAAGCATTGCTATTGAACCTTTCGTGGTTTATGTTCCAAATACCTTTACCCCTGATGGAAATGAGTACAACAATGATTTCTATCCGAAAATGGGATTAGAACCCGTTGAATGGGATATGAAAATATTCAACCGCTGGGGAGAAGAAGTTTATCGCTCTACTGATTACCTGGAGCACTGGGACGGAACGTTTGCCGGAATTCCATGTAAGGACGATATTTACAGTTATGTGATTACGTATACTTCCTGCGCACCGTATGCAAACGCTGAAGTGATCACAGGACATGTAACGCTATTGCGGTGACTTCGACTACGCTCAGTCACCTTTTCAATTAATGCCCAGCCCAGTATAAGTTGACTGAGCGGAGTCGAAGGTAATTTTCAATTATTTAAGAAATTTCGTTTTCATCGTCCAGGCAATAAGCGTGGAGCGCTGCTTTGCCAATTCGGCTTTTTCTCCAACAAAGAACTGATCCACTGTTTTGTGGAATAATTTCAGCCAGCGGTCAAAAGATGCTTCATCCAGGTCCAGGCGCGCATGCTTTTCCATCATATTGGCACTGTAACCGGCTTCATCCAGCAGTATGAAACTCCAGAACTGCACCACCCGGGGTAAATGTTCCTTCAGGTTAAGATGGGTGAAAAAATGAGAAACCAGTTCATCCTTTACCAGTTTTTGGTAGAAAACATCTATTAGTAATTCGACATCTGCTTTTGTTTCGATCTCTTTCATATTCCAAAAGTAATGCTCTTTTAAAAGATAAAATCTGATAAAAATCAGTTTATCTTCAGATGACATTTCGAAGAAAAAAACCTTCGTCTTCATTTTTTTCAAAAACCTTGTTTACCTTTTTGAAATCCGGACATTACTAGGTAATTATCCATACTTCGTAGTTTTTTAGTTTTTTTACTACCGCCCAAATCTAAAACCCAAACAGGAAAGGTGGCTTACACGGCCACCTTTTTCAGTTACACCATCCTTAAAACGAGAACTTTAACATAAAAAACCTTGAAAAAAGATTCGTATTTCTTAAATTACGTGCAAATTATTCACTTAATACCATTATTCATGAAAAAGTACCTCTTATTGCCCCTGGCTGTAATCAGTCTTTCTATGGGCGTGTTAATCATTGACTCCTGTCAGAAGGAAACAAAAGAAACCTTAACGTATCAAACGAAAGCCGGAAAGAAAAAACCGCAAGACACCCCAAAAACCTGCGCCAGACCTATTTTTGCAGACAAGGTTGTAGACGCCCATTGTTCGCAAGGTTCTGCCTGCAGCCTCGCCACTATTCCTACTAAAAACAGGAACAGGATTAAATGGCGTGTCGGAACTCCTTGTCCCGGAAGCCCAAACTGGGTGGGTACCACCTATTATACCCTATACAAGTATAATGGGAGCCAGTATACCAAAGTTGCGTCATTCAACTGCACAAATGCGAATATGTGGTACGCCAGTTCTATCCTGACAAATACCTCTACATTCATTATCGTTTCCAACAATTTCTCAACAGTACTTCCCGCAACAATTGTTGAAGACATGTTCGGTTTCCTCTATGATACTTCAGGAAATCCTTTAAGCTATTCTGATTCATGGAATTTCACTACCGGAAATACCGCCGGAACGATCAACTGCATTGAAAAAGAACCGCAAGACCTTTAAATCCGGATTCCTTTAAAAACAAAAAGACTGTTTTCTACGGATAACAGTCTTTTTTATGGATCTAATTCCCGGATTTCTTAAACCAGCCCGAATACATCACGTAATTATTCGCGATGCGCTGTACTTCACCCTCGAATAGTTCGGGAGATAGTGTTTTCACTTTCTTTGCAGGAATTCCTGCATATACGCTCCATGCTTCTACATGTGTATTCTCCAAAAGAACAGCGCCGGCCGCAATGATACAGTTGGACTCGATGTAACAATTATCCATCACGATTGATCCCATCCCGATCAGTACGTTGTCTTCCACCGTACAGCCATGAACCAGCGCATTGTGCCCGATCGAAACATTATTTCCCAATGTCGTTTTGGTTTTCTCATACGTACAATGGATCACAGCTCCATCCTGCACATTCACCTGGTTCCCCATGCGGATGGAATTCACATCTCCGCGGATAACTGCGTTGAACCAAACAGAACATCGGTCTCCCATGACCACATCACCGACTACTGTTGCGTTTTCCGCTAGGTAAACATCTTCTCCGAATTGAGGCTCTATTCCTCTGCATGATTTTATTAAGGCCATATTTTTAATTGGAATTATCAATTGCTAAATTATCAATTATCAAGGGACTTCTACTTCACTAAGTCTCACTTTATTGATAATTCTATCATTCATAATTGATAATTCACTTCCAACTCAACAACTCCAGTTCCTTTGAAACAGGCTTGCTGTACTTGTGCTGAATCGAGCGGATGATTTTTTTCATGGAATCCCAATTCGCATGCCGGAAAGCACTCACTGCAATGATAGACCTCCCCGGAAAAGATCCCTGGTTATCGCGAATTGATTTAAACTCCGTGCTTTGGGAAACAAACGGATGATAATATTCCGGTATGAGCGTATACCCTCCCTGCTGGTCCACCATCCGCATCAGCAAATCCATATTTCCGCCCTGGTAATTCCACCTGGAAGGCGTATCATCATCAATTGCGCAGAATTGCATCATTTGCGTGCGCAGACAGTTTCCTTTATTCAAAAGCCATGGCTGCAGGTCTTTCAATTGGTCTACCAGTAATACTTCCCCGGAAACACTTGGTGCATAAGCCAGGATTTCCTCCATAAACAAAGGTGTAATACGGTAATTATTCTGGTTCAACGGCCCGGCAAGAATTGCCAGATCAACTTTTCGCTGGTCCAGAGCTTCGATGAGTTCCTCGGTTTTTAATTCCTCTACAAATACCTGCGTGCTGGGAAGCAAAGTCTGCCACTCCTGGAAATTATCCAATAACAAATAAGCAGCCACCGTTGGGATGACGCCAATTCGCAATCGCTCCTTGTATGTTCCGGAATAAATCTGGCTGATACGGTCAATCGCCCCGAAATCCCCCTGTATCTGCTGCAAAAGCGGTATTAAGGATCTCCCGAAATCTGTCAGCTCCATGGAATTGGTATCCCTGTGAAAAATCAAATGCCCGAGTAGTTCTTCTGCTTTCTTTAACTGCATGGAAAGCGTGGGCTGGGTTACAAAACATTGTTCTGCAGCCCTGCTGATCGATCCCGTTTCATAAACAGCCAGAATGTACGCAATTTGTTGTGGTGAAATCATCATAAATTAATTCTATGCATTTATAAAGTTAATCAATAACATTTATATTTGAATAATCACCAACTTTGAATTATGAAATAAGTGACAAGACTTCAGGAGTCAAGAGACAATGCAAACTATTAAAAGCCGGCTTGACTCATGCCTCTCAAGTCTTTTAGTCTAAAAACAATAATTATGAGTTCACAAAAAGATTTAAACACTAAGATGAATCGCCTTTTGGCAACGTACCAGGTACATTATCAAAATCTACGTGCGATCCACTGGAATATAAAAGGCTCAAATTTCTTCGAACTGCATTTGAAATACGAAGAATTGTACACCCGTACACAGGTGATCATTGATGATTTGGCAGAACGTATCCTGACATTGGGAGTCACGCCGCTTCACCGTTTCGAAGATTACCTGAAGAACAGCAATCTCAAGGAAAACGTGACTATTCATGATGGGAAAGAAGGAATGACCTACATCCTGAATGCGCAGGAAACAATCCTGAAACTGGAACGCGAGATCTTATCCGAATCGGCAGATTTGGGTGATGAAGGAACAAACGCTATGATGAGTGACCTGGTCCGCGAAAAGGAAAAAACGAACTGGATGTTCGCCGCGTGGCTGGGGAAATAATTTTGACATTAAAACGTCCCGATTTTAGCACTGTAAGGTGTAAAGTATTAAGAGTAATCAAAGACTATAGACCAAAGACTTGAGACGAAATCCGTCTTTTGTCTATAGTCTTAAGTCTGATGTCTCAAAAAAGTAATTAATAATCAAACATAAAAAACAAATAAAATGAGTGTAGTAGGTAAAAAATTCCCTTCGGTATTGGTAAATGCAATGGATGAAATGGGAGATACTTTCCAAATCGATGTGTTGAAACATGCGATTGAGAACAAGAAAAAAGTGGTTTTGTTCTGGTATCCGAAAGATTTCACGTTCGTTTGTCCGACAGAAATCCATGCTTTCCAGGAAGCTTCAGCTGAGTTTGCAAAGCGCAACACATTGGTAATCGGTGCCTCTTGCGATACGGCAGAAGTTCATTTTGCGTGGTTAAACACACCAAAAGACCAGGGAGGAATCGAGGGTGTTAAGTTTCCTTTGATTGCAGATTCAACACGTCGCCTGGCTGAAGAGTTGGATATTTTGGATTTCGATCCTTACGATGAGGATTCAGCCGGAGACAATGTTACTTACCGTGCAACGTACTTGATTGACGAAGAAGGAACAGTTTTCCATGAGTCAGTGAACCACATGCCTGTAGGACGTAATGTACAAGAGTATATCCGTTTGGTAGA
>DJFP01000126.1:3555-4820 GCA_002432565.1 Flavobacteriales bacterium UBA5869 | reverse complement strand
TGTACCATCTTTCTCGATAGTCATGTCATTCGTGTTTACCGTTGCCGTTGAAGTACTTTCGACAGTTGACCCTCCGCTTGTAGTCGCTGTTTTATCGGTGTAAGTCGATTCAGTCATTGTAGTAGTATAAACAGTTTTGTCACCGTTTGACTCAGTTTCTGTTACCGTAGAGTTGTACTCAGTAACTTTCCACTCATTGGCCATTTTGCCTTTGGTTGATTTACCACAAGAAGCCAATCCTGCAGCTAAAAATGCAACACTTAGGGTGCAGATAAAAATCTTTTTCATTATTGTAAGTTATAAATTAGTTGAGCAAATGTATCACTATTCGGGTAATAGTCAAACTTTTAACAAAAAGATAACTGGATTTACTTGATATATCCATTAGATGAATTTGCGGTTAAAAAAAGAAAAACAGCATGATTCTCCTCTTCCTTACCTGAACATACACCTGTACCGGTTTTCCCGCCGGAACTGGCTTCAAGCTGTTTTCACCTTCCTTGTCCGGGGCAATATGCAGAATTGCGGCAGGAGTTTTTGAGCCGCTAAATCTTGCACTTCACCCCTGTTCGATCTGATCTTTTTTAGAATCTTTAACAGTATAAAGTATAATTATTCATCCTGATAACTATCCGTGAAACTCATTCAGGATCTTTATCAAAAGAAAAAGGATTCGTCGATCGAATCCTTTTTCTTAACAACTAAATATCAGCCTCAGTTTTACTGAAGAGTCATTTTTTTAATCATCCTGGTACTGTGACCTGACCCGGAATCAGGGGTAAATACATAGTTCTTATCCAGTTCAATCTCCAACGCATCTTTTTTGGACGTTTTAACCACATAAACAAGTACATTTTCTCCGGTCAAAAAGGCAGATTCGGTTGAGTTTTGGGACATCACAACAGTACCTGAATAGGATTTTTCCAACTCCTCGGACTTCAAGACATTGAAATGGACCCGTTCATTCTTTTCAAACTCATCTCCCTTGTTATTCTTTAAAAAACTCCAGGTACCACTTAGCTTAATAAGACTGTAAGAAGCAAAACCATTGTTCGGGTAATTGATTTCCTGCAGGTAGGTCCATGTACCGTCTTTTTTGATCGCAAACTCATGCGCTTTTACTTCACCTGTCCTGGAATTTATTGTTTCAGGTCCGGTAGAAGGTTCATTAATGACGGTATTGGAAACGGTGCTTTCAGTCATTGAAATAGTACTGACACTACGGTCACCACCAGATGTATTGAATTCCTGTTCCTCGAAATAAG
>DJFP01000126.1:0-3348 GCA_002432565.1 Flavobacteriales bacterium UBA5869 | reverse complement strand
TTGGATTTAACAATGGTGTAAACCACAATGCTTTCTCCCGGGGAATAGGTTGTTTTACTTGAATTCGAGCTTGCCAAGACATTGTTAACGGTCTGAACGGTAGAACTGGTACGCTCCAGGGCTTCCAGAGAAATCCGCTCATTCTTTTCAAAATCTTCTCCTTTTGATTTCTTTACAAAATTCCAGTTTCCGCTATGAACGTTCTTTACAACATACTTGCTTGTATTTCCACCGCCCAGATCCTGGTTATAGACCAATTCCTGGTTCCAGGTCCAGGTGCCGTCTTTTTTAATTTCGATTGTATTGGTTGTCACTGTACCAGAAGTTTCCGTTGTGATTGTGCTCCCGGAAAACGGTGTTTGTTCGGAATAATTGGAATACGTAGTCTCCGTGTAAGTGTTTTTGGAATAGTGTTTATCACCTCCAGAATTCACGACCGTTTGTTCGTCGATTTGAGAAACGATGGTCCAGTTGTTTGCAATTTTACCGGTGGTCGATTTGCCGCAGGATGCCGTTCCAAGAAGCAAAAATGTAAATCCAAGTCCATAAAGGATTGTTCTTTTCATAGTTTAGATGTATTAATTAAGCAATCTGTTCATACAACGCTGATTCTGATAATTTAGTTGGCACAAACAGAACAAAGTTAAACATCCTGATCAAAAATCTTTTTTTGTCCTCGTTGTTTTCCTCAGGAATTCAAACAAATAATCCACAAATAAAAATACAATACCGCTGCTAACACTGTTTTCAGGTTTAGGATGGCATTGAATAATAAGTGGTTGCAATAACTTCAAACAACCGAATAAGCTTAGCAAATGCATGCCCAATAAATTGTTTGATCGGTAAAATGAAAAATAATATTGTTCTTTATTTGTACTTAATGGGTTAAAATGCTGACCTTTGCGGAAGAAAATATTTTTAGAATGATTCGATTCATCTTTTTAGTCCCCCTAATCGCACTTGCATTCAGCTTCACAGAGAAGAAGGAAACAAGAACCAAATTCACTGTTCAGAATATCCCTTTTGTCAATCACGAATCGGATGATACACTAAAAATCAACGACCTGGTATTTGCAGATTTCTTTTCTCCGAACGGAGACGGATACAACGATCATTTCATGATCCTGAATGTATTGAACTATCCTTCCAACTATCTAAAAGTATTCAACCGCTGGGGAGAAACCGTTTATTACGCATCCCCATACCTGAACCTTTGGGACGGAAGGTCAAATCAGGCTAATTCCATGCTTGGCGAAGAATGTTCGTCCGGTGTTTATTATTTTGAATTCAACGACGGATACGGAAACATTGCATCCGGTAAAATAACATTGAAACGATGAGAAAAATTTACTCCCTTTTGGTGTTATTGACTATCACCTTAACATCTTCAGCGCAATTACGCACTTTATACAATCAATACATGTTGAACCAGGGAGTATTCAACCCCGGTTACATGGACATTTCCACGCGATTCAGTGCTACGCTGCATTTCAGAAAACAATGGATGACAACTCCGGAAACTCCATTGACTTTTACAGCAAACGGTCATTATCACATTACCCAAAACCATGGAGTTGGCGCTATAGCAGTTAGTGATTTTACGAACGGAGTGAATTCCCTGGAAATCGGTGGTATTTATAATTATCACGTTTGGCTGGGCGAAAGAACAGCACTTGGCTTAGGTGTAAAATTAGGTTACCAGCAGCGATCACTGCAGACAGATTACATCTATTTCAGTGAAAAAGAACCGACTCTGGACAACCGTGTTTCCCGTGGATTAAACCTGGGAGTAGGTTTATCTATTCAGTCACAAAATTTCGATTTCGGAATTTCCATGCCGAGCATTTTTGACAATGCCTTAGCTGATCCTTCGAATTTTTACACCACCACCTACAATCATTTTTATTCGCACATCGGCTACAAGATCCGCTTCAACGACAATATCATTTTGTATCCGTCAGCAATGGCACGTGCAGTAAAAGGTTCACGCCTGAATATGTCTTTTGACGGACACTTCCTCTTCGGTCAGCTCATTTGGGTTGGAGGCGGCTACCAGTCTGACAATTCGGTAACCGGAAGTTTGGGTTTATTCTTAGAAAAAGGGTTCCGCGTAGTTTACACTTACCAGACAAGTACTTTCTCTTCGCATAAAAGAACTTTCGAGCACACGCATGAGATCACGCTGAACTATGCACAAACGATTGAAAAACTGCCCTTTGCAAGACGCAAATTTACTACCCGAAAAGGAGGAACTTTCCGGAAGAAACAAAAGTGGTAGTCTATGGGTTGAAAACCACATAGGAACATGGGTACATAGCAGAATAGATATGTTTTTTTAGATGAATTATGTTTCTATTCAGAAAGCATTCGATACCTTTCATTAACCAGAGTCTTTTGGCCATCACGAAAAATATTTGTGCAATTAAAATTTATAAGGATTCCTTTGGGCGATTTCAAAAGCTTAATATAGGTTAGTAATTGTGCTTCAAATATTGGTTCTATCTTTTTCGTTGCTTTTAATTCTACAACTAAGGAATTCGCAACATATAAATCACAACGCAATATAGTTTCTAACATCTGCCCGTGGTAGGTTACAGGAATTGACATTTCTGTCTTGAAGAAATATTCCTCTTTGCCAATTCAATTTTCATACATTCATGATAGATGCTTTCTAATAAACCTGACCCCAAATTGGAATGTACTTTCTATTGCCGCACCTATAATATTGTAAGTCAGCTCGTCTAAAAAAGATTTTGTCATGTTTATGAATAATGATTATATATTTAATATAACAAAATTCATGACATTACCTATGTGGCTAATATTATTTGTCTTTCTTGGCACGAAAGATCAATAGCGGAACAATGAAGATCGCCAGTGTCAGGCCGGAAACAAACAGGTCAAAATGCTCCGATTCGATCCACTTTGCTGAAGGCATATAATGCACCAGTAAAGCCAAACACAATTTAATTCCCAGGATTCCGATTACCAGGAAAGCAGAATTTTCCAGGAAAGGATACTTCTCTATCAATACCACGAAATACTTGGCTACATAACGCATCGCCAAAATCCCGATAAACACCCCGATGCAGATCAGGATCACATTATCCGAATAAGCAACTACCGCAAAAATATTATCAATGGAGAAAACAATATCCATGAACTCAACCGCCAGTACAGTCGACCAAAAAATCCCGATTACCCCAACTGTTCCGCGGTAAATAAAGCTTTTCTTGGTTTCCTGAACTTCAGATTCGATCTCTTCCTGTACACTCTTCGCCGCGAAATGCTTGATAGCCATATAGATCAGATAAGCGCCTCCAATCGGTTTGAACCACCAGATACTCA
>DJFP01000313.1:6360-11646 GCA_002432565.1 Flavobacteriales bacterium UBA5869 | reverse complement strand
TTCCGTTCCGGCAAGTTCCACCCAATTTTTCAGGATATGAATATCTTCCGTGGTTTCATAAAGCGGTTCCGAAAAAGGAACATTCAAATGCACAGGACCTTTTCTCGATCCATTTGCGGCTTGCAAAACCTCTGAAAGTTTACGTTCAAAATGCCAGCGTTGATTTTCCGAATGAATTTCATTCATCTGTGCACTTTTTAAAACCATTTGATCAAATACACGTTCCTGGCGGATTGTTTGACCATCTCCCTGATCCACCCACTCCACCGGTCTGTCGGCTGAAATAACGATCAACGGAGTTCCCTGGTAAAAAGCCTCGGCAATGGCAGGGTAATAATTCAATGGTGCAGATCCGGAAGTACAGGTAATGACAACCGGCTTATTCAGTTTCTGGGCCATTCCATGTGCATAAAATGCCGCCACACGTTCATCCGGAACCACAAAAACCCGGAAGTGAGGATCTTCATCAAAAGCAATGCTTAACGGTGCATTCCGGGATCCCGGAGAAATAACAACATGGGTTACACCTACTTTCTTACAACCGTCAACAATAAGCTGCACTTCCAATTTTGCACTTGAAATCATGGTGTAAAATTAACTCCTTTGAAGGTTCAAAGAGTTGAAATGGTTCAAAAAAGTTCAAAAAGTTAAATCGTCTAAAGGCTCAGTTTGAACATTTGAACATTTGAACATTTGAACATTTGAACATTTTAATAGATTTGCTTCATGGCCCGAATAAGGGTTTCAGCTTTGTGTTCGGTTTCGTCCCATTCCATATCCGGAATTGAATCAATAGTAAAACCTCCGCCGACGTATAAAAAGGCTTTATCCCGGAACAACTGGGCGCAACGCAGGTTCACGAACAGATTTGTATTTCCTTCTTCAAACAGGCCTATGAATCCGGTGTATAGTTCCCGGTCATGCATTTCCCGGCTTGCAATGGCTTCAATAGCATTTCTCCGGGGTGTGCCGCAGACAGCAGGAGTGGGATGAAGATCTAAAGCAATGGACCAGGCGTTGGGCTTGGTTAAAAGTGCCCGGAAATCTGTTTTTAAGTGCTGAACAGGTCCTGCCTGAACAACATACGGTCCGTCAGATTCAATTTCGACGCATTCATTGCGTTCCAATGTTTCTTTGATCGCATCAACAACAAAAGCATGTTCTTCCAGTTCTTTTGGAGTCCACTCATGCTCTTCATTTTCACCATGCGTTCCAGCCAGCGCAACTGTTTTACAAACCATTCCCTGCTGGTTCATCAGCAGTTCGGGAGTTGCCCCTATCCATGTTCCGAATTCCGAAGAAGAAATCAGGTAACAGAATGCATTAGGGTAGGTGTTTTCCAATACATTGAACAGATCAAAGGCCCGCTCACCCCGGAAAGGCGTTTGCTTAACGCGCGAAAAAACTCCCTTCTCGACTCCCAATAAAGGAAAGGAATTTAAAAAAGCCTGTGCCTCTATTTGGTAATCTCTTCTTGAAATGACCGTGGGAATCTGGTGACTGTAATGAAAATCGAATTCCGGATCAAACGCTGCAGCTTCTTCGAAATGAAAGGTCCGTTCGTGCAGAAAATCGGAAACCACGAATCCCACCGGCTTCTCTCCTTCTTTTAAAGCAGAAAAAACACCCCTTTTGATAACAGGAGCAGCTTTAGGTAATCTGTAAATCAATAAATCTTTCACACCTTTGGAACTATCATAACTGTTAATCGACCCGTGCAGATCAAACGATCATTGGATTCATCAAAAATATCTACCTGCCAGATGTGCGTACGTGATCCGGCATGAACAATTTTCCCGATCGCTCTTACCGATCCGCTTTTTACCGCTCCAATATGGTTGGCATTTATCTCAATTCCCACCGGTGCTTCTTTTGAAAGGTCAATCAGCAGAGCCGATCCCATAGAACCGATGGACTCGATCAAAGCCGCACTGGCACCGCCATGCAATAATCCCATTGGCTGATGGGTTCTATTATCGACCGGCATCGTTGCAACCAGGTAGTCCTCACCCAATTCAACACATCTCATATCCAGGTGCTCCATCATGGTGTTTTTTCCCATGTGGTTGATTTGTTCCAACGGTACCTGTTTTAACTTTTTCATCTGCTTGCATTCTGTTTTTAATCCGTAGAAGGGTCTATAGCAATCGACCTCCACCACGATAAAATTACTACATAATACCTTGAAACAGGTCTCTGAAAATCCTTTTTATTTCAGGATAAAATAAAACCCCTGCGAACAATTCTTTTTAAGATCAAAAGCTTACCTCAAAATAAAACAAACATACACTTTACATTTTTTGAAAATGGACGAATCAATTAATTCCTACTTTCATTTCATCAAACTACAGTTATGAACAAACCGATCATGTCATTGCCTTGTAATCAATCGCATACGCAGATGGAAAAACGTGATGGCGGTTACTATTGTTCAGGCTGTGAAAAAACTTTGACGGATTTTCGTCAGAAAACAAACACTGAAATCAAACAAATCATTGCCTCAAGCCCCAAAAAAGTTTGCGGTATTTTTTATAATCATCAGGTTAGTTCTAAAATTTCACATGTTGCATTGTCCAATGCTTCCTATCGGGTTGGGTTATCTTTACTGGGTATACTTGGTTTTTTGGGTCCGATAACTTCTTCCTGCGAGTCGGCACCGGATGATGCAGCAGTTGTGAAACAAAAAGCTTTCAATAAGCTGAAATTCCCGATGAAGATCAGCGGGCAGCTGAAAGATGAAAAAACAGGAAACCCACTGGCAAACTCTCCGGTGGAAATCCGGCAGGACGGAAAAACAATCCTGAAAGGATTCACCGATGAAGCCGGCAATTTTGAGCTTTCAGTGCACAAAGACCATTTGAAGAATGAAACATTTGATTTGATCTATCAGTCAAAAAAACATGTAGCTGATACTTTACACAACCAAAAACCGGAATCATTTATCAAGGGAAAGAAGCTGATACTGACCTTAAAAGCAGAAACTGCCAAATGCCATTTTACACTGGGAGAAGCTCCTATTGAAATTAATGGAGACGTGATTGAAGGAGAGATGTTAGATTACCCTGAGCCTGAAATCTTAGGAAAACCTTCTTCCGATTGAAACGAAAAAACTGAACCACATAAGAGAGCGCAATAGCGCTTGAAGACGAAGGTAACTTCTGTAGAAGTTAAACCTGAGGAAACACAATTACTACCTACACCTAAATCAAATAAGGGGATTTGCGAAAGCAGTCTCCTTATTTTTTTTAAAAAGGCGTCAATTACTCTATTCCGTATTCTTTAGCAGCCATTTGAAGAAATCCGAAGCTGAAACTCGACAGATTTGCATCTGTAATCAATAAGAACACGACTTTATTCTCTTTCAGTTTTTTGTCCAGGTCCTGATCTTTGACCAATACTTCTTTTGTATAGGAAGCCGGGTAGATCTGTTCGTTGTAATACCAAAACTCTCCGTCATTAAAGAGGGTGGCGGAAACAGTTGAATTGAACAAGCCCCAGTAAAAACTATCGCCTATTACCAGTACTTTCGGATCTCCTTTTTTGGGTTTTCGGTTTGGATGAAATTCCGGGTAAGCTAATGTTAAGTCCGGAATTCCAAACAATAAATTCATTCCGCTGCCAATATCATCGTCATCGCGCTGTGGCCTTTTCGATTCAACCATTTTCTCTAATACAAAGTAGGGAATCGATGTTTTACAGTTGTGAGAAACATATTTTCGGATAGAATCCACTGCTAAATACTGCCCGTACGCACTCCAGTGTATCCCTGTTTTAGGAAAGAGGGGGTATTTCGATTTTTTCTTCATGGATTCAAACCAGCTGTGCATATCGATGTATGAAACATCCTGCCTGATAAACTGTTCTTTAAATTCCTTATAATTTGTGTTCCCCCTTATATCTCTTTTGTACTGATCGGGAATGTATTCCGGATAGAAACTCGCTTTCCCGGGGGCAAAAATTACTGTCAGTTTGATGCCTTTTCCTTCAAGTGTATCCTGGATAGCTTTCCACATCCGGGTGATGTCCTGAATTCTATTTTCACCCAGAAAATCCATTCCATAATAAGCTTTGATATAACTTTCCTCGTATAAGTAATCTTCTTTTCCTCTTATGACATCTTTAGCATGAGCTATATTAAAAAAAGTATAATTCCACTGATTGTATAAACGCACCCACCCCGGATAGAACCCTGTGTGCTCACGCATGTATTTATCCTGTGCCTCCTGGTACTCACCTGAAAACCAACTTTCCTTAGTTAATTCCGGCTTTGGTGACAGCTCATAAGCTCCTTTAAGCGGTACTTCTTCATAAAAGCTGAACTTATGCTGAATCATCGGTAGAAATAACAGCCCGATGATCAGGGCAAAGACCGCTTGCTTCAAACGCTTGTATGTTGGCTGCTTACTCATCTTAAAAACGGAAATAAATGAATGGATTGAACCCGGATGAAGTGACCGCACTTGCACTTAACAAAAACAATGCAACGGTAACCAACAGGAACATTCCATTGGTTGTCAACGAATAAGAATTCCTGTTGTAGACAAAATCCTGCATTTTTTTTCCAATGGACAAAGCCGGAAAAAACGAAAAGAACGCAGCAACGATAAAAAGAGGCCAGAAGTTCTGCAGAGTCCTGAAATGAGCATCAAAGCTAAAATCGAACAAACGGTCAAAATAAAGCCAAACCTGCCCCATATCATCTTCGATATGGAAAATGACCCATCCCATCATCACAATAAGGAAGGTAATTGCGATGGAAATAACGCTTCCCAAACGGTTTAATAACTTCACCAGGAAGATTCTGTCCAGGATCAGGAAGGTTCCGTGAAAAGCTCCCCAAACCACAAAATTCCAGGATGCCCCATGCCAAAAACCGGAAAGGATAAAAACCAAAGCCAGGTTAAAATATAAGCGTGATTTGGATGAAACCCGGTTACCTCCAAGCGGAATGTACAAGTAATCGCGCATGAAATTTCCTAAAGTCATGTGCCACCGGCGCCAAAATTCGGTGATGCTTTTGGAGCTATACGGACTATTGAAGTTTTCCGGAAAATGGAATCCCATAATCTTTCCGAGACCAATCGCCATATCGGAGTAACCGGAGAAGTCGAAGTAGATCTGCATGGTATAAGCCAGAATCCCGATCCATGCTGTGGTTGCACTTAATTGGTGGAAATCACTTTCAAAAATGATCTTTGCCTGTTCAGCCATTACATTTGCGATCAGGACTTTTTTGGCCAAACCAATTGAAAAGCGATAGAAACCGATCAGTTTTTCATCAATATT
>DJFP01000313.1:2954-6352 GCA_002432565.1 Flavobacteriales bacterium UBA5869 | reverse complement strand
GGAAAAGCCAGTAAGTACAGCAGGTAATCTTTCATATTGCTCAAAGGAGCGTGTTTCCCACGGTAAACATCAACGGTGTAAGTAATCGATTCAAAAGTAAAGAACGAAATCCCGATAGGCATGATCACTTTTGTCCAGGTAATTTCTCTCAGGCCAAAACTTTCCAGCAATGCATTCGCATTCCCGATAAAAAAATTGGAATACTTAAAATAGGCTAAAAGACCTAAATTCACAGTCAGTGAGAGTATCAGCAGAATTTTTCGCTTCCGGGCTTCCGATGAACGGTGAATTTCCCGAACAAATAAAAAATCCATAAAGGAAGTTCCGAGAAGGATAAAAACAAATACAGGAGCTCCCCAGGTGTAGAATAAGATGCTGAAAAAGAAAATGACCCAGTTTTTCAGCAATTTCGGAACTACATGATAAACAAGCAGGAATAAAGGCAGGAAGTAAAAAAGAAAGAGTGTACTGCTAAAAACCACTTGTTTAAATTTCGGATTTCGAAGATAATAAAAAAAGCAGGGACGCGATGCCTCACGTCCCTACCAGATTTTTTTATTATTTATTCTTTTTCTCAAGCGCCAAATCAATCACTTCTTTCATCTTTTTGACATAATGGAATTTCAATCCTTTCACATAATCCGCAGTGATTTCTTCCACGTCTTTGCGGTTGCGTTCGGATAAAATAATCTCTTTGATATTTGCACGTTTGGCCGCCAGGATTTTTTCCTTGATCCCGCCAACCGGAAGCACTTCTCCGCGAAGAGTAATCTCCCCGGTCATTGCCAGGTTTTTCTTCACTTTTCTACCGGAGAAAGAACTAGCCAGAGATGTCAGCATGGTGATACCTGCACTCGGACCGTCTTTTGGAGTTGCCCCTTCCGGAACGTGGATATGTACGTTTTTCTCGTCGAACAATTCCTGCTCCAGGTCTAACCAATCACTATGAGCTTTTAAGAATTCCAAAGCAATAACTGCGGATTCTTTCATAACATCGCCCAGGTTACCTGTCAGGGTCAATTTCCCCTTTCCTTTTGTTAAGGAAGATTCTATGAACAGGATATCACCTCCGACACTTGTCCAGGCCAGACCGGTTACAACTCCCGGTACATCGTTGTTATCGTATTTTGTTCTTTCGCGGCCTGCTCCAAGAATATTTGGCAGTTCATCAATATCGATCTTTTCTTTAAATACTTCTTCCAGTGCTACCTGTTTAGCTCTGTGGCGCGCCAATTTTGCCAGTTTTTTATCCAAACCACGCACTCCCGATTCATTGGTATAGTTTTCAATGATCCGTTCGAGGGTTTTGCGGTCAACTGTCAGATCTTTCTTCGAAATTCCATGTGCTTCCAATTGCTTCGGAAGTAAGTGCTTTTTGGCGATCTCAATTTTTTCTTCAATCGTATAGCCGTTCACTTCAATAATTTCCATTCTATCCAATAATGGTCCCTGGATCGTGGACAAACTATTTGCCGTAGCAATGAACATGACTTTTGAAAGATCAAATTCTGTTTCTATATAATTGTCGTAAAACGCCGCATTTTGCTCCGGGTCCAATACTTCCAGTAATGCAGAAGACGGATCTCCATGGTTGCCTCTTCCTAATTTATCGATCTCATCCAATACGAATACCGGATTGGCAGAACCCGCTTTTTTCAAGTGCTGCATCACCCTGCCAGGCATCGCCCCGATATAGGTTTTGCGGTGACCACGGATTTCAGCTTCGTCGTGCACACCACCCAGCGACATGCGCACGTACTTACGTCCCAATGCTTCTGCAACGGATTTCCCCAAAGATGTTTTTCCAACTCCCGGAGGGCCGTAGAAACATAAGATCGGAGATTTCATGTCGCCTTTCAGTTTTAAAACGGCTAAGTATTCCAGGATACGTTCTTTCACCTTTTCCAGACCGAAATGATCACGCTCCAGGATTTTTGCTGCATGCTTCAAATCCAGGTTATCCGTAGAATATTCGTTCCATGGAAGATCCAATAAAGTATCCAGGTAATTTAACTGAACAGTATATTCAGCTCCCTGCGGGTTCATGCGCTGCAATTTCGCCAGTTCTTTGTAAAACAATTTCGAAACTTCTTTCGACCACAGTTTTTTGGACGCACGGTCTTCCAGGTCTTTCACATCCTGCTCCTGCGGATTATCCCCCAATTCATCCTGGATAGTACGAATTTGCTGATGTAAGAAATATTCACGCTGCTGGCGGTCCATATCCAAACGCACTTTGGACTGGATCTCGTTACGCATTTCCAACAACTGTGATTCCAGTGTCAGATGTTCCACTACCATACGCGCACGCTTGCGGAAATCCAATTCTTCCAGTAATTCCTGCTTTTTTTTCACATCGGCATTCATATTCGATGAAATGAAATTCACCATGAAGGTCGGCGATTCTATATTTCCGATTGCAAATGCTGCTTCGGAAGGAATATTGGGGCTGTCTTTAATAATTTGAAGGGCCAGTTCTTTGACGTTCCGGAACAGCAGTTCCATCTCCTGGTCGTCTTTTTCGGGAAGGATCTCTTTCAGGAAACTCACCTTCGCACGCATATACGGTTCTGTTTGGTAAGGTTCCGTAATCTCGAAACGTCTTTTCCCTTGTATAATAACCGTCGATGACCCATCAGGCATTTTCAGCAGGCGAACAATCTGTGCAACTGTTCCTATGTGATGAAGATCATTGAATTCAGGACTTTCTTCCTCCTGGTCAATTTGAGCAACGACACCGATAATGCGCTTTCCGTTATTGGCATCCTGAAGCAATTTCAGGGATTTATCGCGACCGATTGTGATTGGGATCATAACTCCCGGAAAAAGTACATTGTTGCGTAAAGGCAAAATAGGCAGATCTTCCGGGAAAACTTCTTTATTCATATTGTCTTCGTCGTCCTGCGACATCAAAGGCAAAAATTCTGCATCTTCTTCCGATGAAACTATGATTGTATGGTCGAATGTATCTTTCATGTATGTGTATATTAACGTCAAAATGTCATTATTCTTATGAATGATTAAGTTCAATTCATTAAAAACAGTTGACGTTAGGGATTGTCAAGCGCTGTGCCAATCCAAATTCCCTGACGAATTGACATATTATCAATTGTTAGATTAAGGTACGACATTTAAATCTAACAGAAAAACTCCCAAGACCTTCATTTATGTGAGAAGTATACTCCGTCCTGGAATTGGCAGGTAGTTTCAATCGTGAAAAACAAGCAGTTAGTCTAAAGATTTTCAATAATGGAAGCAAGACGGTTTTTTATGTCTATCTTGCCCGACTAACATAATTGAATGAGCGAAATCGGTTCAGTGAAATGGAAGAAGAAAGACCTTGAACACTTCTTTCCAACACTCAAAAAACGCATTGACGGATACTTTAGCGGAAACAA
>DJFP01000313.1:0-2827 GCA_002432565.1 Flavobacteriales bacterium UBA5869 | reverse complement strand
TTTGAACTATTTCATGGGCCATACCCTCAATTTGCTGGGTGGATCGGTATGCAATTGGAAAATGCAGCACAACGTCCTGCACCATACATATACCAATGTTGTAAATATGGACGAAGATATTGATGACAAATTACTGATGCGGTTCTGCCCCCATTCCGAACGTAAAGCATACCATCGCTTCCAGTTCATTTATGTCGTTTTCTTTTATTCGATATTGACTTTGTACTGGGTAACATTGAAAGATTTTGTTCAATTCATTCAATACCGCAAGCACCAGACATTTTGTGAGGAAAAGAAAAGCAACTGGCGAAAGATCTTACAAATCGTTTCCATGAAGGGAATTTATTTTTTCACGGCCTTGTACCTTCCGATCGCTATTATCGGATTACCCACCGGTACCACGATCCTTGGTTTTTTGGTGATGCACGCCATTGCAGGTTTTATTCTTGCATTAATTTTTCAACTGGCTCATACCGTTGAGGGAACGAGTCATCCACTTCCGAACGAAGAGGGAATCATTGAAAACGACTGGGCAATCCATCAATTGCAGACAACTTCCAATTTTTCGCGAAAAAGCAAGCTTGTTTCCTGGTATGTGGGCGGATTAAATTTCCAGGTAGAACATCATTTATTCCCCTACATTTCTCACATCCATTATCCACAGATCGCTGAGATCGTGAAACAAACCGCTGCCGAATTTGGGGTTCCTTATTTGGAAAACCGTACTTTAGCCGGAGCTGTCAACTCACACTTTTCCTTTTTGTACCAGTTGGGAAAACCGAGCACATTAACCCCGAAAAACTAATCCGATTAATCCCTGCATTGATTTGAAGCAGCGAATCAGCGAAGGCTATGGTTGAGCAGGAAGGCTGTCATCACCAACATGCTTTGGACTAGATTCCGGTAATTTTTATTTCCGTTCGGCGGTTTCTTTGATGCAGGATTTCGTACTTCTTTTTATCCGTTTTTTTGTATTTATTGATTGCTTCTTCGGCAACAATCGGCTGACTTTCACCATAACCTTTAGCTGTAATTCTTGAAGATTGGATCCCCTGGTAAACCAGGTAATCCCGGACATACTCCGAACGGAACCGGGTAATTTTCTCATTCATGGTATCCGATCCACGGTGATCCGTATGCACTCCGATCTCAACAGAAACATGGTCATACTTTTTTAAAAACTGCACTATGCTGTCCAGTTGTAAAAGCATCAGGCTATCTGTAATTAAGAGTTGGTGATGACCACACATGGCATAACGCGCGTAAGTCAACTCATGTTTTTGACCAACAGTAAAAACAGTATCGTAAAGCCGAAAAGTATCCTGCGATTTAGCTGTGAAACAAAATCCGAAATAAATCAAGACGAGTATTCCTATTCTCATAGCTATTCATGTTCCGGATCAAAAAAGGTAAACAGGTATTTTCCGTTCCTTTCAAAATTACCATGCAAAATGAAACACTCAAAAACCCATCCGCCTTTTGGCGAATGGGTTTCATTGATCAAGAACCTTTTACTTAATACTTCACGACTCTTTTTTGTGAAGATTGGGATCCGTCTGTAATGCGAACCACAAACATGTTGCCCTCCAACCCGCTAAGGTCAAGAGCCTGCATGTTTTTGTAGTCCGGAATGGTTTGAAGGATTTTCCCGTTCAGGTCGAAAACCTGAACCGTTGCTCCCGCCCCGGAAATTCCGTTGATTCGAACAGATCCTGTCGTAGGATTCGGGTAAAGTGTATATAAATCATTATTTACTTTATTTTCCTCTACTCCCAAATCTTCCGGGATTGGATCAAAATTAATTCCACAAGGTCCATCATTACTCAGGAATGCATTTCTAACCACTTCTGCTTTCACAAACAAATCATTTACCGGTTCAAAAATGGTTGTTCCGGGTGCATCCAAACGCTTAATCAGGTATGCGTAATCCAACTCAACCATGTCACCATTACTCAAAGCAGTTTTTCCAAAAGAATAAGCCCCGCGTCTATCTCCGGCAGGATTCGACATTGATCCTGTACCTGCAGGATCGCTTTCATACCATCCAAATCCTGGGTCGACACCTCCTGTTCCAAAATGATAGGTATCCTGATCACCCGAGTACATGTATCTGGCAGGAATCGACGTAACCCCGGCACCTCCGGTAAATCCGCCTCCACCGTAAAACATCGTATCGCCAAACTGAAAAAATCCGTTTAACATGTAATACCAACCCATTGGAGACGAAGGATCCGTCTGACCAATAGGAGCCGTACCTGTATAGACCATCGCCGCATATAAACCGGTATACTCATTGTCCGTAATCCCATCATCATACCCGTAACCATTTACAGATTCTCCGGGCATGATCCCAATTTCATTGTCCAGACCATCATTTTCCTGCTTGAATCCTTTCAACACCATAACTCCATGAGCAGGAAGTGTATCGTTGAAACCAGGGCGTCCGGAATTCGGTTCATCCATCAAATCCGCGTTGTAATTGTAAATCAATCCCAGATCAACATTCGTACCGATATAATCATCGTTGTAATTCCCCAGGTCTCCATCGAAATGTCCGCCAAAGTAAAGCGAATCCATTTCAACTCCGCGAGAAATCAATTTGACTTTACGCATCAATACATTATCAAAAGTTTCGCTGGTATCGCATAACTGTGTATAAACGTAGCTGTGGATTTCAAATGCTTTCGCAGCATCTCCGTTATCCCTGTAATGAGTAATGCTGAATACACAATCATTCCCATAGATTTTTGGATAATCTCCCTGTAAAGGTTCATAAATACCGTTGGAATTTACGTCTACAAACTCAGCAAGATCTGCAGCCTGACCA
>DJFP01000187.1:15852-29463 GCA_002432565.1 Flavobacteriales bacterium UBA5869 | reverse complement strand
ATTATTACCGAGGTTGTCTATCACATAGAGACCATCATCCGAAATTTTTGCGGAGGCATTCAAAGTCCCGTCTTGAAAGGAAGGAATTAACTTTTTAGGAATCTTTGCATAATCATAATCATCACTGGGAGGCGGTGTCGGACGAAAAATATGCTGTTTTCC
This sequence comes from Flavobacteriales bacterium UBA5869, assembly GCA_002432565.1. Taxonomy (GTDB): domain Bacteria; phylum Bacteroidota; class Bacteroidia; order Flavobacteriales_D; family Crocinitomicaceae; genus Fluviicola. Next base: position 29,301 of record DJFP01000187.1, on the reverse strand, counting down.
ATTTTGGTATGCTGAAATTATCGGCTGCAGATTGCTGTATTTCGGTTTTCCGTATATTACCTGAGTCAGATAGTAAGCATTTACGTGCACCGAATCGTATTCACAAGGGACAACCAGGGTTGTTTCATTGGACAGAATCCCTGCTTTTCCATTCTTATAAACGTGAAAGAAATACGGGAAACTTTGACTATAAACAATCGAGTCATAGTATTCATTGTTGTCTGTGATCTGGTCTTTTGGATCCTTCACAAAATCTTTCATTTTCACCAGTTTCATCTGTGTTTTATTCTTTAAAAGATGTTCTTTCACCCGGATGAAATAGCCGTAAATATCCAATTCATCAGCTGCATTCCCGGTGAAAATCGTGTCGAGTTTTTTCATGCGGGGATTATACGCAAGCAGGGTCGATTGCTTAGCTTCCCGGATGAGCAGCCATTCTTCATCGTACTTACTCCGTATGTATTCCGGGTTGGCAAATTTTGCCGGCAGGAGTTCATTTCCCTTAGCGTCAATTACCCCGTATAGATCTCCTTTCCGGGTTACCAGGAAACGACTCATTTTATCTGTCTTAAGAATAACCTCATCTGTGTTTACATGAAAGATCGTATCTTTCTGTTTGTTAGCTCCCTGCTCATCTAAAAAATGGGATTTCACTTCCCAATTCCCCTTGCTTCCCGTGATGGTCATTTTTGCCAGGTAATATTTGGTATAATTGATACTGTGCAGCACGTACCTTTGTTCAAAAGACCGGATTACATTGATGTGCTTCCCGGACGATAAAATTTCCCTGTCCCTGGAAAGGTCCCGGGTCTTCCGTACAGAGTTACTTGACTCAGGTTCAGGCCCTTCCGGTTCTTTTCCCCGTAAATGCTTCCGGCTCAGAACCGGTGGTATTTCCATTATATCCTTGGATGATTGGAACTTATGATCATAAGTATACGCTTTCGCAGTTTTAGCTGCCGGATCCCAAACAATATAGGAATCTCCGCGAAACTCTATATACTGCTCTGAAAAAGGGCGTATTTCTTTCAGATCAAAAGAAGCGGGGTCGAATTGATACAATGCTTCCTGTTTTCCCTTTCTGAATACAAAAAAACCATTCCATTCATACATATCATCGACCGGTTCTTTGGTGATAAATATGGATTTACCCGATTGATTGACGTAAATCAGCTGTACCTGTCCGCCTTTGTCTGCCAGGAAAAAAACGCCTCCATCCCGGCTTATCAATTCCCTGGTGGAAGAATTTACTTCATACTTACTGATCTCATTGTAATCAAATCCGCTGAGAATGGATCCGTCAACTGTTCCAAGCGCGCGCTTTCCATTTTGTTCCAGGGCAAATGAATGGTAAGGTGCTGTTCCTGTATAAATCGGAGTAATCGAAGTATATTGCAGTGGAAACACGTATCTGCCTTCTTTTACAACTCCATATAAACCTTTCTTTCCTACAATGTATTCGCTTTTGTGCGAGATCAAATTATAAACTTTATCAAAACGCTCGGCAACCGGAATATTCCCGCTTGTATCAGCCAAAATAAACTGATCGTCGATTTTAAAAGGCCGGTATTTGTCCTGGGCAGACAGGCTTGCGGTTAAAATACAACAGGTAAATAAGAATGTTATTTTCATTTTTCAATGGTTAAAGGTTTGATGAAATTATCAATTATCCGTGAAACTCAATACCAATCGGTAAAATATCCGTTCCTTTTTCTAAAATGTGGTTTTCCGAAATAAGTCATGTGGAAAATACTGAAAATCAATCATTAATTTGTTAAAATCATTTTTTCAAATACATTTGAATCGACATTAAACTACACTTATGCATACTTTCAACAAGGTCTTCTTGCGTGGGCTAACCCTGCTTGCTTTCTCAGCGCTTTTCACAAATCTTCATGCACAGCGAACAGCACCGGTTTTCGGGGATGCTTCCAGGCTTTTGGAACTGCTTTATAAAGATTATTCAACCGTCAGCGACTACTTAATCCGCAATGAAGAAATTGCCAAGGATAGGAATGAAGTAATCCAGATTTTTGTAAAATATCATGCGACACTGGATATTGATGAGAGTGCAATGGCAAAAAAAACACCTATATTATCAAATCAAAAAACTAATTGGGAAGTTGCAAAAGGTCGACTAAAAAATTATCTTGAAAGCACTCCTAAGAGTTCTGTATTACAAAAAACAATAGACGATTATACAAAAATCGTAATAGATACCGGAAAATTTTACTTTCAAACATCATTTGAAGTAGACGATTTAAAATTCAAAGGTATAGTTACCTTTCTTAAGAAAACTGAAAGTCAGAATTCTTATTTGGAAGCTATAGCAACACTATTTTCTAAAAAATACGAAAACCTTCAAAAATCCTTCTTTGACCAAAGTGCCCAACCAGGTTTCGCAGGATCTATAGACAAAGGCATTCCACTATTAGGAAGCGGTGGATTCGATATGGCCATCCAGGGACTCAGCAAATTTTTGGCAGGACGCATCAAAGAAGAATTAACGACCTATGTTATCGAACGGGTAAAAGAAGAACTGCGAAAATCCGGGCCGAACGATCCATTGGCAGAATTCAAAGTGTTATTACCGAGAACAAATGCTTATTTATTGAGTTTCAATGCAGACCAGCTTGCAAATTTCTCCGGCGAGATCAAACAATACATTGAAGATGATTTCAATCATTTATTGGAAAATATCGGTGGTTTGAGAAATACACCAAGAATCAAGCAGCTCCTGGAAACATACCCGGAACTGGATTTAGTTATCGAGTCCCTGGAGCTGATCCCGAAAATTTCAAAAATCAAAAACCCGGTAGATTACTTCACTTTGCTGGACAACACAGAATTTACAAACAGATGGATAAAAAACAATCCACCCAATAACCTACTGTTCAACTTAGGAAACGGTATCCGTATGAGTGCTATGCTGGCATACAGTTTAACCCTTTCAGACAATGGGGAACTGCGTTTTGCAAATACTGCCGAATTGACGAAACAATTGGACGATCCGAATTTTTATTTGTTGTATTTCGGTTTGCTAAGCGAACAAAACAGAACTTATTTTGGCATTAAGTTTAAAAGTTCAGCAAACGCAGAATTTGAATTAAAAACTGGATTCGAAGGATTAATGACTAAAATTCCTGCCGACAAACCGGAAATCATAAAAACTGAAATTTTGGATTTGAAACGCTTGTACTTAGAATTAGGTACCCGCAGCGAACAAATTGCCGAAGCAACAGCATCCATCCGCAAGGCAAATAAGCTGGGTAAGAAAATTGGTGCAGATACGATCAAATCGTATATCGACGGATTGATCGACTACAGCGAGTTTTTGTTTGAGCTATCAGACAGCCTGGGCCAAAAATTAGCAAAGCATTCAACAACAGATCTGAAAGATTTGTTCGAAAAGATTAGACCCAAAACGACTCAGTACCTTGTAGCGGCCAGAAAGACCAATGAGATCATTTATGATCTGCAGTCAAAAAACTATGCCATTGCTCTAATTAAAGCCTTTGAGCTGACAACAGAATTTGTGCCTGATAATTCGAAATACACGAATATGCTGGCCACACTTAACTCTTTCAGCAAAAAGAATTTCAAGCTTGAAGAAATTCCTGCTACAGAATGGGCAGAAATTATTAAACATTTCGACGAAAAGGCCAATAAAGAGATTAGCAAGTCTGTTAAAAAGGCCGCACAAACAATCGAAAGGGAAATAACTGCTATCACTATTTTTTACAATAATCCGGATTCGACTCCTGATTCTGAAGTCCTCAAAAATCTATTCCTCTTTCAAAAAGTGATTCAACAACTATCAGAAGGTGAACCTCTTGCAAATTATCAAAAGCTTAGAAATCAAATTCAACCGATTATAGATGCTTTTAAAAATTCTGCTACAAAAAATAAAACTTCTTTAGTCGTCTTGCAATACTACTGTAACAAACTTGGAGTAAACATTGAAACTGGGATTATCCATGAACTGGAAAAATTAACCGTTCCCAATACCAAAACGAAACTTTTTCTTCCAGAGGAAATAGCGCGATTTAAATTGAGTATTTCGACAATCAAAAGCGCTGTAGAAAAATATGTGTTTTCCAATAATAAAGCTGATTTAATAAAAACATTCAAGGATCAAAAGGATACTCTAATATTCATGTTAACCATCCTACCTAACAAATTCAACTTCAAATTATCTGAAACCACGTTGAAACTGATCCATTTTGTCAATGATATGGCTGTTGCCAAAGATGCGGACGAAATCTCAAAAGCCATAGAAGCCTTAGCACTGCCTTCCGGAAGTTATACGATAAAACGCACCGTGAAACGGAATATTTCTATCAATGCTTATCCGGGACTAACCATGGCTGGAGATGTTACCTACAAAGACAAAGTTGCTTACCTAGGATTCTCACCTGCCTTCACAGCTCCAATCGGGATCAATTTAGGCTGGTCCGGTAGAAAAAGCTATTCTCATAGTATTTTCGTATCCATTATCGATATCGGCGCATTTACCCGTATGTACCTGACAAAGAGCAATTTTTCGAAGGATTCAACGACAACTGTTTCTACTTTACCACAGGCAACTTTCTTAACTGTCTTTGCTCCAGGAGTTCATTACAGTCTCGGATTTAAAAATATGCCTTTGTCTTTAAATCTGGGGGTTCAGTACGGTCCGGCGTTGAAAACCACTCTAAATACAGGTGAAGTCAAGAATTATGAATCCATTCGTTTCTGCGCCGGATTGGTACTGGATATTCCTTTACTGAACCTGCACACAAAAGTAAAAAGCTTTGGACTATGAAGAATTTGTTAATCTTTTGTTTTGTGTTCTTTTGCTTAAGAACGGGTTTCACCCAAGACACAACACGCTTAAATTGTGATTCAATAGTACTTAGGCGCCAATATGAAAACATGTATATCAATAAGACATTATACCCTTCCCATAGTGAAGTTAATATCCCTTATAGAATCCATGGACCTTCACAATTTGATTCAAGAATTGAACTAATGCAGTTATTTCCTATAGATGAATCTTGGAAGGAAAAAATAATTTACAATTCATTTTCGGTAGGTGTTATCATTGAAAAATCCATGCTCCAGCAGATCAATGACAGTTCTTGGCAATTGGATATCAGCACTAATTTGAAACAGCGTTTTACCTTATGTCCTAATGAAGCATTCTGCGAACAACCGGTAGTTGGTTTCGGAACAGCTTTTCTAATTGATAATGAGACAATGATTACTGCAGGGCACGTATTCGATACGCCATTCTGGGATTTGGTGGTGGTATTCGGGTTTGAAATTATTGATGCTAAGAATATTTATAAAAGAATATTTAAAGCTTCTGAAATCTATGAAATTTCCAGGATAGAAAACCGATCACCGGAACTAGATGCCGCATTGTTCAAACTCGACCGGCCTGCCAATAGAAGCGGATTGAGAATTCCTCCCAAAAACCAATTAAAAACAGATCTGGCGGTTTATATGATCGGGCACCCTTGCGGACTTCCTAAAAAAGTTGCCTTGAATGCAGAAGTAACCAACAACTCAAATCCGTTGTTCTTCTATACATCATTGGATGCTTTCCAGGGAAACAGCGGATCACCCGTTTTCAATTTTGAAACCCATGAATTGATCGGCGTGCTGGTTTCAGGAAATGTAGATTACAAATGGAATGGCAGCTGCCGTGAAACTACTCTCTTCCACTTAGACCAGACGGATGGCGAAAAAGTGATCCGGATCGAGGCTATTTTGGAGGAGTTGAGGGAGTGAAAAGGAAATAATCATCATTCTCATTCTGTTTCTCAGTCTGCTTCATACAGCTCCTTCCCCCACTCCTCCAAACTGGTGTGATCATATTCCTCATTCCATAAAAGCTCACTGAATTCCTGCCGCAATTGGCGGATTGCCTGCAGATCGGTGATGCGGACACGGGTTTCGTGGTTGAACAAACATCCGGACCTGGTAAAATTGACGGACCCCAGATAAGCGATACAGTCATCTATGATATAGAGCTTACTGTGAAGGTTAAAGGACCTGGATGTGTTGTTTTTATTTCCGGAGAAATGGGAACGAAATATTTTGACAGGAAAAAGAGAACTGTAAGAATACTGCCAAAAACGGATTCCAAGAGCATATTTACGGATAAACTGCCCTAAAAGCATCAATCCTGCCAGTATACCGAATTCAATGAAGTCGGAAATTTCGGCAGACCGTGAGAATACGTTCTCCAGTTTGGTAATTGTCAAAAGTCCGAATAAGATCATCATAACAACTCCCGTCCACTGCAGCAACTGTTTGCGATTCCGGAGCGTTTCGTCCACGTGTTTGTGTTGTCTGATGATGTGGTAACAGTTCTTTCGCTCGTGTGCATAATCTTCCACATAACCGGAAGTTACCAGCTCAACATGCACACCGCTCGTAAAACGGTTGAGGAGCATTTCTACCAGGCCGGCAGATAAATAAGGCGACATGACCCGAACGGATTTTTTCGCTTTCCGGATATCTTCCAGGATCATTTTCCCGGATTCTTTCCCTATGTAAATGTCTCCTATTACATTATTGATTGTTTTGCTCATGGTCAGTGGTTTTTTTCATCTAACTACATATAATTAAAAAAAGGAAATTCGGTACAGAAGTCAAGCCTAAACTTTAACAAACATTTTTTGTAATCAATAACTGCATTCATTAACTTGCCCTCTATTCACTGTAATTTTTAAGTTTATGTATCGGTCTGCAAAATATCGAAACACACTTAACTTAATACCTTTATTACTAGTAGGAGTCCTAATTCTTTGCGTAAATTATCAAATCATCCTTTGGGGAATCAGACATGAGTACCTGAACGTGATTTATTTTATCTGGGTGTTGATCGGTTTTGGGATCTTCATCTTTTACCTGGAACTGATCTATTTTATGTATTCGGTCATGGAAATTACTCCGCGGGAAATCATTTTTACCAAACCCTGGAGACGTTTCGGCATATTCCGCAAACGGCAAAACAGGTGGGTCATCCCGCATTCGGAGTGGACGGAATTGCATGCATTCAATGTGAAATCAAGTTCCACACTTTATTTCCGGAAAGAAAGGGATTCGGTTTTCTTTGCAACTATTGAAGGTGGAAGTACATTTGCACGAAAGATCAAAAAGCATTTCCGGGAAAAACTGATCTATTACTCTTCCAATCAATTTCCTCAAAAACTGCGTAACAAAATGCTTGATGAAGCCGCAGAACGTGTTATGCGGTATTAAAACCACTACACTGAGTCTGAATCAAACCCGAACCAGTGCAATCCATTGTCCGGGCTTGACTCAGCTTATATGCTACTACAAAAGTATCCTCGTTAACAGGATGTAAACGTATAGGTTTTACTTTTTTTGATTTTTCAACTAATTTTTTCTTGCAAAAAACAATGCGATTCACTAACTTACTAGTAAATGGTAATCTATTGAATGATGTCCTGAACGGATTACAGCAAATTAAAATCCGTTATTTCCCTCCATTGAACACTAAAAAGTAAATAACCAATTAGTATTGGTCATTTGGATTACAGATAAAACAAAGGTACAAGGGTTTTGATCACTAACTAATTAGTTTGTCCGGCTTTATCGGATGCTTTTCCAATTAAAACGTCTCTCTTAGTTGTTAATTTGTAAAAACTGCGTTATGAAAAATCTTAAACTACTCATTTTACTTGGTTTAACTCTTGCATCCTTTGCATCTCCCGCCCAGGTAAGTACTAATACCTTTTCTCAATCTTCAGGGACATACACAAATATTAGCGGAGGAACAGTTCTCTGGAGCGCTACTTTTGATGATAACGTTTCAGGAGCAATTACAATTCCATCTTTTACATTCAATTGTACCAGTTACACACAGGTATATGTATCTGCAAACGGATATATAAGCCTTGGATCAGCTCCTTCAGGAACAGATTACACTCCCATATCGGGAACGAATACTTCAGGTATCATTGCGGCCTTTGCTGCCGATCTTCAACAGGCAACAACCGGAACTCCGGAGGTCCGCTACCAGGATATCAGTGCCTCGAATGAGTTTGTTATTCAATGGCGTGACGTGCGGCGTTATAATATTACGGGAGAGCGAATCAGTTTTCAGGTCCGATTGAATTATTCAACCAATGTAATTAACATTATATACGGAGGGACAATCACAGCGAATACTGCCACAACCCCAACGATACAAGTCGGTTTGCGCGGCTTGACAAACACCGATTTTAATAACCGGTCCACAACAACAAACTGGTCTGCAACTACTACCGGGGGAACAAATACGGCTTCCTGTCAGTTCTCTGGCACCATCAAACCAGCTGTAGGTCAAACGTTCACCTACACACCGGCCTCAATGACCTATGTTTCCTGCACAACTTCACAACCAAACACATCCGGAGTAGAAAAATGTTTATCCGGACAACAGGTTATCCGTGTTGAAGTAGTTACTTCGGGATGTACTACCCCATTAACTCTGACACAATTCCAGATAAATATGACAGGGTCGACCATCGCAGGTACAAGTACGGACGATGTATCCTTAATCCATATATATTATACAGGTAACTCAAGCATCTTTTCCGCTATCAATGCTTTTGATGGAGCAGGGACTACTGTTGCAGCAGGTACGATCATAGTTTCGGGCAGCCGTACTTTAACCTCGGGTACCAATTATTTCTGGATTGCATACGACATGAATAACAGTTCCGCCACGATCGGGAATGTAATTGATGCACAATGTACCTCATTAACTGTTGGCGTTGCCCGTACACCTACGGTTACGAATCCGGCGGGTTCACGGTCAATCATTGCCTGCGCCGGATCTCCCGGAGGAGTATCTACCGGACTAAGCGCCTGGTATAAAGCAGACAATACATCCAGTATAACCATGGCAACCGGAGTTTCCTCCTGGGCGAGCTCCGGAGGTTCTGCAGGAAACTGGCCTCTAACCCAGGCAACCGGGTCGCAACAGCCGGGAGTTATTTCCGGCGCAACAAATGTTCGTTTGTTCAACTACAATCCCCGAATTGATTTTATTGCGGCAAGTAATACCATGCTCGGCAACAGTTCTACTGCAACTGACTTAATGACGAGCTCCGGAAGTTTTTTTATAGTAAGCGACAACAGTACAGACAATCTAACCGGAATGACCTATTCTGCAAATCTTTCCAATTACAGGCATCAGTTCAAACCGGGATTCCGGACACAATCTTCTGACGGCAGCCTTAATGGCTGGACATTTGACTGGTCCGCTCCAACCGAATACAACATTTTAAGCGCATGTTTATGCACTGTTACGGGTAGCGGAGCAACTGCAGTAGCTTATAAAAATTCCACCTCTTTTGCTGCTTCCAACACCAATAATTCCACTTATACTCCTGCAATTTCATCGGGTTTATATGTTGGGCGCAATAATAGTGGCGGTGAAGATACCGACGCAAATATCGGCGAGATTATCTTCTATACCATCACGCCATCTACCTCGGAACTAAACAGGATTGAAAGTTACTTATCATTAAAATACGGTATCACTCGGGGTGGAAATACCAATACAAGTTCCTCGTATAATTATCTTTCTTCAGCAAGTACAACAATTTGGGATAAAACAACCAATAGCGGTTTTAATCATGACATAGCCGGAATCGGTCGTGACGATGCTTCTTCACTCATCCAAAAACAATCGATTAGTGTTAATAACAATGAGCCGGTAACAGTGGGGCTCCTGACAATTGCAGGCAGCAATGCCGCAAATGCCAATAATTTCAGTGCCGATCAGTCATTTCTTGTATGGGGAAATAATGGACTTGCCAATCAGATAACAAACAATGCTTCCTGCTTTGCGAATCTTCCTGTCGGGATTTACGGACATATCGAACGAATATGGAAAGGACAGGTAACAAATTTCGCTCAAAATGTGACAGTAGGCTTCGAAACTTCCATGCTGGTGAACTATACACCAGTATCCAATCTTCGGCTGCTTGTTGATAATGACGGTGTAGACTGGACAAATGCTTCTGTTTATTCAGGAGCGGTGATCAACGGAAGCCGTGTGGAGTTTCCGGGAATCAGCATTACCTCAGCACAGCCTTTTTTCACCTTGGCTTCTATTTCGGCGGCCACACCCCTTCCCGTTACTTTGGTCGATTTTGACACCCAATTAAATGACAATAGACGTGTTGAAATCAGTTGGAAAACCGAATCCGAACAGGGCTGTGATTATTTTACGGTAGAAAAAAGCGGAGATGGTATCAACTGGCAGCAACTCCAAATCCAGCAAGGAGCAGGAACAAGTACGGAAAACCATTTTTACCTGGTATTTGATGACTATCCTATACATGGTGTAAATTACTATCAACTGAAACAAACTGATTTTAACGGGCAGGTTCACAATTATGGGGTCCGCACGGTAGTACTTAACCAGGAAGGGGAGTTTTCCTTTTTCCCGAATCCGGCATCCAGTCAAGTTATACTCTCATTTAACAATAAATATGAACACGAAGTTGAATTGGTAGATCTGCAGGGTCGTATAGTTAAAAAACTGGCGGTTAAAGGCAGCATTTCAATTGCCGTAAATGAGTTCAGTCCGGGAGTATATTTTCTAAGAACAGAAGATGGAAAAGAATATAAATTGACAATAGAGTAAGCAGTATCTTTAAAAACAGTTCAACCAAGTGTATGATATCAGAATAGCTATCAGTTGCCAGCTATTCTGATTCATGTCATGTTTTATATCGATAGCTCCGAATCAATTTCCGGATAATTCAGGTCTGTATTTTGAAGAGTTTATGCCGGTTCAACCGTCCAGGTGTTATCCATATTCAAAATCACATTCATTGTAAAGATTCCGGGAGGAAATACGACGGATTGGATACTGGACATTTCCTGTACATTTAATACCTGTCCCTGCTCAAAATCACCAAAAGCGATCCAGTATTCGGGATGTGGTGTAAACGTTAAGCTCATGTTGGGCTGAGCCTGTACCATAAAAGTAGGTGATCCTGACATACCGATTCCTACATTGGCCTGTTTTAAAGGAACATTACTATCCTCTTTGATATATAAACTTCCCGCAGGTGTTTCAGCGGTCGGCTCACTAAAAGCATATCCGCCATCATCGTAGCTCAGGACAATTCCGTTCTTATCCAACAGATTTGCAGGAGTATACTGAGACGACCCGGTAAGAATCTCAGAAGAAATTGACGATTTTTCCATCCAGACAAAGTTATAATTCAGTGTCCAGGTAAAGAAACCCTGTGTATTTGCATGAGCAAATTTGGTCATCCAGGCCAAAGACATAACACCTTCGACATTGAGGTTTTCATCTTGCTGGAAAACCATGAAACTTCCGGAATTAATGGAATTGTTGAAAAAGTTGATCTGATACTCAACTCCGTTAGAATTATTTTCAGTCATAATGAATAATAGTTAAGAGGTGCTAATGTAGTGAATATATTTATTCCTCTTTTTTCAATGTCGAAATGTATACAAAATCAGGGGATAACCCGGAAATCCAAAACTACCGAATCTCAAAACATCACCGTAAAAACAAGACTCTTTTGAATTTTGAATTTTGCATTTTTAATTTTCTGTACCTTCGTACACGAAAAATTAGAACTCACTTCATGAAAAAAGTAGCAGTAATTGGTGCAGGAACAATGGGAAATGGGATTGCCCACACATTCGCACAATTTGGATATCAAGTATCGTTGATCGACGTAGCACAGGCTTCATTGGATAAAGGATTGGCAACAATCACGAAAAACCTGGACCGCCAAGTTGCAAAAGAAGCCATTACAGAGGCTGATAAGTCGGCAACTTTGGCAAACATCACCACTTTCACTTCTATGGAAGAAGGTGTAAAAAACGTGGAACTGGTAGTTGAAGCAGCAACAGAAAACGTTGACCTGAAATTGAATATTTTCAAACAACTGGATGCTTTAACTCCGGAAAATGTGATCCTCGCATCGAATACTTCTTCTATTTCCATTACAAAAATTGCTTCTGTGACGAACCGTCCGGAAAAAGTAATCGGAATGCACTTCATGAACCCGGTTCCGGTAATGAAACTGGTTGAGATCATTCGTGGGTATTCAACAACTGATGAGGTTACTAACCTGATCATGGAAACTTCCAAAAAACTGAACAAAGTTCCTGTAGAAGTAAATGATTACCCGGGATTTGTGGCAAACCGTATTTTGATGCCGATGATCAACGAAGCAATTTATACGTTGTATGAGGGAGTTGCCGGAGTTGAAGAAATCGATACGGTCATGAAACTGGGAATGGCTCATCCGATGGGACCGCTTCAATTAGCTGATTTCATTGGTTTGGACGTTTGTTTAGCAATTTTGGAAGTACTTCACGACGGTTTCGGAAATCCGAAATACGCTCCGTGTCCACTATTGGTAAACATGGTAACTGCAGGTAAAAAAGGTGTAAAAACAGGTGAAGGATTCTACTCGTGGAACCATGGGACAAAAGACCTGATTGTTGCTCCGAACTTTGCTAAAAAGTAATTTCAATAATATTTTATCAAAGCGGTGTTTTGCAAGGAATGCCGCTTTTTTATTTCAATTCATAATTTCGGAAATTTGAATATCTATATATAGCGATATTCCAACATTTGAACGTTGCGATATTGCAATGCCGACGTGTTGCCATTTTTCGAAGTTTTCTCCTAACTTAGCGAAACAAAGAAAACATGTGAGATCATTCTTCGCACTTCCCCTATTTAAAGACATTCGGTTCTGGATCGTGCTGTTCTTCCTGGTACGCATGTACGGGATTACCAATCCGCCGTTGGAAGTTGCCCANNGGAGAGAAAACCGGAATTACCGGAATGGAGTTTCCGCTCCTGAATTACATCGATTATTGGGTTTCGGAACTGTTCGGTTATCAGCACTGGTATGGAAGATTGATAAATCTTATCGTAAGCAGTTTGGGCATTTGGTTCTTTTTCCGACTTTTAAAGCGCTATTTTACTTCAGAAACGGCTTTTAATGCTTCAATTATTCTTTTAGCTTCCATATGGTTTGCCTACAGTCGGAAAATCATGCCGGATACCTTTGCTACCTCACTCGTCATTATAGGATTTTATTATGCGGCCCGCTATTTCGAAGAAAAAAGACGGAGATGGCTGCACCTATTCCTTTTCGGATGCTTTACTTTAATGGGCGTACTGGCAAAATTACCTGCAGGATTTTTGCTTATACTATACGCATTTTTCATCCTGAACAGACAGCTGTCTATCTATCTGAAAATCGTGTTTTTTATCGTCAGCGGAATATTATTAGCCCCAATAGCCTGGTGGTATTTCAGCTGGGTCCCTTACCTGGTAGAAAAATACGAGTTCTGGCATTTCTTCATGGGAAAATCCATCAGCATCGGAGCAAGAGAACTGGTGGAACACCTGGGAGACGGGTTAAAACATTTCTA
>DJFP01000187.1:12629-15839 GCA_002432565.1 Flavobacteriales bacterium UBA5869 | reverse complement strand
CGGAACAAACTGCTTTTAGGAATCCTGGGGCTCGGCTTTGCGGCTTTCCTGGTCATTGCATTGAAAGCCGGATTCACTTTCACACACCACTCCTACTACATCATTCCTTTCGTTCCAATCATGGCACTGACGGCCGGGTACGGTGTTGCCGGATTCAATAAGAAAGCGGTACAAATCATCCTGCTGACAGTGATTGTCCTTGAAGGCACATTAAACCAGCTTCACGATTTCCGGTTAAAAGAACATGAACTGGCTTTTTTAAAACTCGAATCCTGCATGGATAGTTTTTCAAAACGCTCGGACCTGATAGCTGTAAACACAGGCGATAATCCGACTGCCATTTATTTCGCACACCGAAAAGGCTGGGTGGCAAGCAATGATGAACTGTTAAATCCGGATTTCCGAAAAGGTATTCAACAAAAAGGATGCAAGTATATTGTTGTTTTAAAGCGCTATTTGGGAGGTGAGCTTTTTTTGCCACTTACAATTGTTCTGAATACGGAAGACTGGACGGTTTACAAACTTTGATTTTACCTGAAAACCTTTACTTTTGCAACACTTTTCCATAAATCAATGAAGAAAACAATCACCTTTCTCGTCCTTATTCTACTGAATTCCATAGTGTTCGGACAAGTAGTTGTTGCGAAGTCAAAATCAAAACCGGCCAGGACGAAACCCGTAAGAGTTTCTTCAAGTGATACCAACCGGGTTTACATTATCAGGCATGCACCACAAAACATGCGCACTGTTCAATTCGGAATGGAATTGGGCACCGTGTTTATTGCTGATTCTGCCCACCGTTCTTACCTTCCCAAAAAACAGGTAATCCATTACGGGATCAATCTGCGGATAGGCGATATTTACAAAAACCGCGTGTACGGAATTTTGGGGGTTGAATGCTATGCTCAGAAAAGTAAACCGGTAATAGGATCAGGTAACAGCGTGGACGCAACCTATAAAAAGAACGTATTTAACCTCATGGGATACATGGGCTGCCAGGTTCCGTTCCACCTTTCCGAATTGACATCCATCAACCTTTCAAGTGCTCTCATGTATGGTTTTTCCAGAACCCCCAACCCGAAAGACGAAGTCAATTATTTCGGTGTCCGGCTTAGTGCAAATGTAGAACGCAGATTCGGGACTTTACCAATAATCGGAGTATTTGGGATTGACTACGATAACAATTTCATTGTGCGGGATGACCGCTCACCTGCGTCCAGAAACCCAAATCTCCTAAAAATCTACTTTGGGATACGTATTTGATACTTTCTATCTCCAGGTCGAGTTGTAATATGCTTTTTACATGTAATTTAGCTCCCGAATGGCAAAAAGAAAACAGACCCGCAAAAAAGCGGCACCCAAACGCAGATCCTCCAAAAAGAACAGCAAAAGCAGATTCATTTTCTGGATTGTAATTCCTGCCGGTGTATTGGCTTTCTTTTTCTTCTGGTACAAAACAGAAGGAATGGTGCAGACTTCGACCCATTTTCATGAGATCATTCCTCCGGGATACAAATCCGTTGGACTGGATGTTTCGCATCACCAGGGGGAAATTGACTGGGATTTACTCCTCACCGAAAAGGGATTTGACACCATTATCGACTTTGTTTACTGCAAAGTAACAGAAGGATCCGATCACCTCGACACCCAATGGGAGAGAAATCGTGAGTACCTAAACAAACACGGGATATCGAACGGAGCTTATCATTATTTCAATCCGAAATCAGCTCCAAGACCACAGGCTGCGCATTTCCTTTCGGTATACAAAATTCGAAGCATTGATCTGCCGCCCGTAATTGATGTGGAAGACGAAGGTTTTTCAGACGAAGATCTGAGAGCAAAAGTATTGATCTGGTGTGAAGAGGTCAAAAAAGCAACCGGTATCAAACCGATCATCTATACTTCATTGAGCTTCTACGAAACCAAATTCCGTGGAAAAATGGAAGGCTATAATTTTTGGATTGCTGCTTATAGCCGTGAACCTCAATACATGACTGATCGGGAAGTTTTACACTGGCAGTTCTCGGAATCGGGAAGATTACCCGGAATAAAAGGAATGGTAGATTTGAATGTGAGCAAACAGGAACTTTATTAATTACCAATTGCAAATTACCAATTACTAATTAAAAGCATTATGCATCAATAATTAAATTATCCAAAAATTCATTGGTAATTAGTAATTAACAATTCGTAACTCACTCAATTATTCCAGTATTGTCCTTCTCCCCCCTTCATCTGATGGTAAGAGCGTGTCAGGTAAGCCAATAGAATGCGCATCGCATCAAAAGCTTCTTCTGTTTCCTGGCTGATTTCTTTCTTCTGCAGTTTCAGCAGCAGTTTCATATAAAGTGCATGGAAACAAACTTCCAAATGGTTCATTCCTTTCAAATTGGAATGCTCTATGAAATCTTCGATATAGGGAAGTGCCGTGGAGTAAAGTGTCCGGTATTTTTCATCGTTTACAACTGTCAGCAATGAATTATGCAGGTAAGATAATTCCACCAAAACATCCTGTAATTCCAACCGGTGACCGGATTCGGTGATTCGTTCGGATTTCATATCCCGGATCAATCCGGAATACCATGCTCTGTAACGTTCCAGGTAAGCACGGTCCGGAAGATTCGGTTCCACAACTTCCTTAATGATACGGTCAAGATCAAACTGGTATGCACGGATCAGATCTTCAATCTGGTACATGTACAGGATATACTCAGCAATATTCTCGTTGAGCTTTTGTTGCGCTATCAGCATAATTTACTTGCCAAGGTCTTTATCCATCATTTCCTGCTCGTGATTCAGGAAGTCAATGAATGATTGAGTAACGTTCATTTTATCATTAATGAAGTTGATCTGTCCTCCCTGACCGTGGATCAATAACACATCAATTCCATATTTCTCGCAGTATTTTTTACCGGCAACTTCTATCTTTTTGGAAAGTACCGTTAAAGCTTCATTGGTTTCTTTTTCCAATGCAGCCCCTCTTGTCTGCTGCTGGTTCATTAACTGCTCACGCATACGCATGATCTCATTCTCCAGGTTTTGCATATCAGCCCCGGTCATGGTACCTTCACGCATGTATTTTTCGTAATTCTGCGCTTTTTGCTCCAATGCACGCTGTTTAGCCATCATTTCATTTTGGAAAGCCTCCCCTTTTTTCGTGATACGCGCATCTTCGTTTTTATAATAGGTGAACCCATTTTTCAAACTATC
>DJFP01000187.1:4985-12573 GCA_002432565.1 Flavobacteriales bacterium UBA5869 | reverse complement strand
TCCAAGAATTAATCCTGCAGTAATGATATGTCCTAATTTCATCCTTCTTTATTTTTAAATGCTTCTTCCCAATCGGTTCTCATTGAAAGGAAGCGGTCAAGTGAGTTACGTAATAATTGATCTGTTATCATACGTTTCAGTTCCTCCAGTCCGTTTACATCCGTTTCTGCGATCTTGAATGTTTGTTCGAATTGTCCTAATTCAATTTTTACAAGATACTTCGCATTGTACAAGAAAATCTGGATCTTGTAGCGCGGATGTGGAATGTCGGCTATTACACGCATAATCCAACAAAAATAGTTGATAATTGAAAATTAACAATTGAAAAGTAAGATTATCTTCACTCTTTTCAAATTTTCTCCCAAAAATGGAAGGTTCAATTCGTTAAAAACGATGTTTAAATGGTTTAAGATTGGTTTAAATAATTGCACGATCGAACAAATCTATTCGAAACTTCGAACTTTTAACCAATAAACAGAATAAGATCTTTAAGCGACTACCAGGTCATTGTCGGTATATTCTCGGAAATCAAACGGAACATGAACCATGAAAGCATAATCCTGGCCAACTTCATACATATCTTCATCAGATTGCCTGTAGTACCATTCAACCTTTGCTTTTTTACCGGAATCAACCAATTCGTTCAATTTGTAAAGTAAGAATAAAATACGTTTGGAGGAAGTAATGTTGAAATACTCCAAATCGATTCTTACCAGCGTCTCGTTATTCGGATTCGCCATGTAATTATCAAACCACAATAAAACTGCACCCCAAAAAGCCTCGGGATCATCCGGAATTGAACGACCTCTGATTTCCATGATTCCTGTCTCAGGATTCAAATTCACTAAGGGGGTTTGAGCAGTTGCCTGAATTAATAATGTATCCATTTCTCACTTTCGCTTCTGCAAGTTGTGAATTATTTTCCAAACCACAAGGTACTTTTCTACGAAAGATTTAATATTTTCGACTAAACACCTCTGTATCAACCCCCAGAAAGGTTCATAAATCCTTAACATTCGCGCATTTGATGGTAGCGCACCAAATCAGCAATAGGACTTGCAAGCCGCTTAGAAACACGAATACCCTGATTTTCAAATACGTGAACAAAAACCGTTTCCTGCTCGAAACCATAAGTCCCTATAAATGAGATCTGTTTCAATTCCGGAATCTGTAGACAATATTCTTTAACAAATAATGCCGCGTTTTGTTCATGCAGGAATCGAAAATCAAGATCAGCAGTTTTTCCTCCCAACCCTGAAATCCATTGCTGGGCATCTGATGCGGCCAGTTTTGAGAGAATGAATTCCCGCGACTGGAATAATTCGATCCATTCTGCTTTCCATTCTTCGGTGCTCAACAAGTAACGTATCAGCAACTTCCCAAAATAGAAGCCGCTTCCTTCATCTCCGGCCAGTGAGCCGTACCCTCCTATTCTCCTTGTAATATCGGTTCCGTTGTATTGTACCAAAATAGAACCTGTTCCCAGGATGGCAACCCATCCGGCTTCATTACCGCACAAAGCCCTGCATGCAGCCAAAGTATCGGGGTAAATAGTTACTTCTGAAAAACCCAGCTGTTCCAGGTGGTCACGCATACGTGCTTGAACCACTTCACCCGAACAACCGGCCCCATAAAAATAAAGCGGTACGTTCATTCCTTCAAATTGAGATTTCAGGTCCGACCAGGAAAAACCGTCTGAAAGTGCGTACTTCGGATGTAAACTATCCGTTTGGATAAACACTACTTCGTCGGTTTTAAGCACAATTCCCCAGCTTGTAGACGAACCTCCCGAATCAGCAATTATGTATTTGGCATCCATATACCAAAAATACCCTTTTTCAGGTATTGTTGCCGGGGTACTGTCAAACTAACTTTGCAATCGAATTTAAAAACATATTTATCTTATGAAGAATTTCATTTACCTCTTTGCCATCAGTGCATTAATTACTACCGTAATCTCTTGTAAAAAGAAAGGATGTACTGATCCAAATGCGGCTAATTATAATTCCAAAGCGAAAAAGGATGATGGAAGCTGTACTTATGATCCAACTCCAACCTATGCAGTTCCAACAACCTATACTTTCACAAATTCAAATGGTGAATCAACCGTTGATTATGCAGGCCAGACAGATCGTATCAATCAATTGATCGAAATGATCCAATATGCGGATCTTGGAACTACACAAGTTATTTCAGCACAAGCTTTAAGAGACATGTTTGCGAATACAAACGGAAACGGGAACGGGAATTTCTCTTTTACGTCTACAAGAAAACTACAGGATAAATGTTTCAGCCTGGATACTGCAATGATCATTGCACATTTCACCAATATTGCAAATGCAAGTAATTCCTATATGACTACTGCAGCAAACGGACAAGCAGGAACTATTACTTCCGGAAGTTCCACTTATTTGGTTGATGCAAATGGTTTTGACGAAGCAGAAATGATCGAGAAATCTGTAATGGGTGCTGTATTTATGTACCAGGCTTTAAATGTGTATTTAGGGTCAACAAACATGAATGCTGACAATACAACTTTGGTTGCAGGAAAAACATATACAAACATGGAGCACTATTGGGACGAAGCATTTGGTTACTTCGCTGTTCCTACAAACTTCCCTACTGCACCTGCTTTTGCTTTCTGGGGTAAATATTGCAACTCTCAAAATACAAACCTGAACTCTAATGAAGTGATGATGGGTAACTTCCTGAAAGGCCGTGCTGCAATCTCAAACAAAGTAATTACTGATCGTGATGCCGCAATCGTTAAAATCAAAGAAATGTGGGAAAAAATTGCGGCTTACCAGGCAATGAAATATTTAGACCAGGCGGCAGCAAATTATGGAACGGACCAGGCTAAATACTTACACGTTCTTTCTGAGGCTTATGGATTTATTTACTCACTGCGTTTTGCTCCTCTTGAAACACGTAAAATGAGTAATTCTGAGGTTGATAGTGTATTGGCACAATTCAACGGAAACTTGTGGACATTAACTTTAAATGACATCAGCAGCATCAAAGCGGCGATTGATCAAAAATATTAAAATTCAGACCCATGAAATTAGTAAAGTGGACATTTTTGCTATCTTCTGCAGCCCTGCTTTTCATTACAGCTTGTAAAAAGAAAAAGGATGAAGATACCGAGTTTGACAAGGCACCGATTATGGTCAATATGGCGGATAATTACATTATTCCCGGGTATTCGGACTTAAAAACAAAAATTACTTCGCTTGAAACTTCCTGGAATGATTTTCTTGCGGATAAGACGCAGGCAAAATTAGATCTTGCAAAGCAGGCATGGATCAATGCAAATATCTCTTTCCAACACGTGAAAGCATTTGACTTTGGTCCGGCAATGACTTCAAATCTCATTTTTGCTTTCGGAACTTTCCCATGCGATACTGCTCAGATCAATAGCAACATCCAGAATGGAAGCTATGATCTGAGCCTTTCTCAAAACCTGGATGCTATCGGTTTTGATGCATTGGATTATTTGTTTTACAGTTCAGGTTCTTTAACGAACTTCCAAAATTCAACTGCAACTTGTACCTACGTTTCGGATATCGTAGCTAAAATGAAAGCCGAAATCACTGCTGTTGCAGCAGGATGGTCAAGCTATCGGGCAACTTTTGTAAACGGAACAAGTAATGAATCCACCAGTCCTTTTGCTTTATTAGTAAATAACTTTTGCAAGGATTATGAATTGTGCAAGACTACCAAAATCGGTTTCCCGATCGGAAATCATACGCTTGGGATCCCGCAACCAAATTACCTGGAAGCCCGCCGTTCGGGGGTTGGCAGAATTTTGTTAATCGAAAACATCAAAGCTTCACGTGCAATCTTTTACGGTTTGGACTTATCAGGAAGCAGCAACGGAGCTGGTTTTGACGATTATTTGAATGCCCTTGAAGGAAAAGCTTCTCTTTCAAGTACCATTGCATCTCGTTTTGACTACATGTATTCAACTCCGCAATCATGGACTCAAACCCTGGAGGAAATCATGTCTTCATCTCCAAGTACTTTAAATGAATTTTACGCGTACCAGCAAACAACCGTTGTCTATATGAAAACGGATATGGCTTCTGCTTTTGGTGTCTTGATTACTTATCAGGATACAGATGGTGATTAGTAAACGATGGTCTGAGGTCCTTTTCAGGGAGGTTTCTATCACTTCCCTGATTGCTTTCCGGATCATTATCGGATCTTTGTTCTTGTTCAGTACGCTCCGTTTTGTTTTCAACGGATGGGTAAAGCAGTTATACATTGATCCGCCGTTCCATTTCTCCTACCTGGGATTCGATTGGGTGCATACTTTGCCGGAAAACTGGATGTACCTTCCTTTCGTTTTGATGGTACTGGCCAGTCTGGGAATCATTTTCGGTGCGTTTTACCGGGTTTCAGCGAGCTTATTTTTCCTGGCATTCACTTATGTGGAACTGCTGGATAAAAGCTACTACCTCAATCATTATTACTTCGTAAGCCTGGTTGCATTTATCCTGATATGGCTTCCTGCACATGCTAATTTCAGTATCGATGCAAAAAGGAATCCTGCTATTCAGCGGAGCACCATTCCCAACTGGCCGATTTTTTTACTGCGATTCCAACTAGGAATTGTTTATTGCTTCGCCGGAATTGCCAAGATCAATACCGACTGGCTGCTGGAAGCACAACCACTTCGTTTGTGGCTGCAGGCATTCCGGGACCTTCCGTTGGTTGGTGATTTACTGGCAACATCCTGGGTAGCGTTTGTCTTTTCCTGGTTCTCGTGTTTTTATGACCTAACCATTCCTTTTTTCCTTTCCGGTAATAAAACACGCAACATCGCATACTTTTTCGTGATTGTCTTTCACATTTTAACCTGGCTTCTGTTCCCAATCGGTGTTTTTCCATGGGTCATGATCCTCAGTACCCTGATCTTCTTCCCGGCAGGTTTCCATGATCGCTGGCTCAATGTATTGAAAAAGGCATTCCAGTGGACAGACAAAACTTCTGCTTCTTCCATTCGGAACTCATGGATTGTCACAGGCTTCATTTCTTTTTTCGTAGTAGTGCAATTGTTTCTCCCGTTCCGTTACCTGCTTTACCCGGAAAACCTGTTCTGGCACGAAGAAGGTTTCCGTTTTTCCTGGAGAGTGATGCTAATGGAGAAAAAAGGGTATGCGACTTTTTACGTGGAGGACCGAAATACCCGAAAATCCATTGAAATTACCAATGCCGACTATTTGAGTCCGCAGCAGATTGATCAAATGTCACGGCAACCGGATATGATCCTTCAATTTGCGCACTTCCTGGGGAAAAAGTACCGGGACACCACGCTTCATTTCGGCAGCAAAAGCGTACATTTGTCGCGCCCAAGAGTTACTGCAGATGTTTACGTCACCCTAAACGGCAGACCTAATCAGCATTTTGTAAGCCGGGAAACAGATTTGATGCAAGAAGAATACAATTTGAAACACCGAAAATGGATTTTACCTCTCAAAAACTAAGCCTTTCTTTTCTGTTTTCTGTTCTTGTTTCCCTTTGCTGGTCTCAAAACTTCGAAGGAACGATTATCGATCAGACCAAAAATCCGCAATTCGGTATTTTCGTGGAATGCGGCGGAAAAAAGACCATGACGGATGAGCAGGGAAAATTCCAAATACCTTGCGATAAAGGCCCTTTGATTATTTATGGAAATGACATCGACACACTGATTTACGTTCTGAATGGAATTGTTGCTCCGAAAACGGTCATACAAGTGCAAACTTCTACAGCAGTTGAAGAAGTTGAGGTCAGAAGCAAACGCCTTCATTATTTCGACATCGGTTTCATTCCCCCCATTAAGGGAGTTCAGATCGCAACCGGAACAAATACATTGATTGAAACGGAACGCCAGGGAGGAGCAAAATCAAGTGCCAATCCAAGAGAATTATTTGCAAAAGTTCCGGGATTGAATATTTGGGAAAGCGACGGTGCAGGAATCCAAATGGGTGTCGGAGGAAGAGGATTAAGTCCGAACCGGGCAGCCAACTTCAATACACGCCAAAACGGATACGATATTTCAGCTGATGCACTCGGGTATCCCGAAAGTTACTACACACCACCTCTGGAAGCGCTTCAGGCCATTGAGATCATCCGTGGTTCGGCAAGTTTACAATACGGAACGCAGTTTGGCGGATTAATGAATTTCATTATTAAAGATCCTGTTCAGAGCAGTCCGTTCCAGTTTACCTCGCGCAATACAATCGGGAACTACGGCTATTTCGGGACATTTAACCGAATTTCAGGTACTACCCGTCGTTTTGAATACCAGGGATACTACCAGTTAAAAACGGGGAACGGCTACCGGCCGAATTCAGACTTCAACCAGCAGCAGGGCTTTGTTCAGCTGGGTTACCGCATCAATGAGAAAAACCAAATTCGTTTGGAATATACACGTATGAGCTACCTGGCAAAACAGCCGGGAGGTTTAACAGACAAACAGTTCGAAGAAGATCCGAAACAAAGCGTCCGTGACCGGAACTGGTTCAAAGTAGACTGGAACATTCTTGCCCTTCATTATGATTCGANNCCGGGCGGAAAACGCGATCTGATTGCAGGAAAATTTAAGAACACGGGGGCTGAAGCACGGATTTTACATCGGTATAAAATCACCGGGAAACAAAAACATGAAAGTGCTTTTTTGGTTGGTGCACGTTATTACCGCGGACAAACAACCAATCTCCAGGGATTGGCAACAAGTGGTGACCGAGGAAGTAAAGAAGATTTCAAATTCGACAATCCGGACAATATTGAAAACTCGGATTTCAGCTTCCCCTCAGAGAATTTTGCAGCATTTACGGATAATATCTGGTTTCTGGGAAACCGCTGGACCATTAACGCCGGTATACGCTTTGAATACATCAAGAGTTCCGCAAACGGATATTACAATCAATATGCGATCCACCCACTCACACAAGACACATTAAATGTTTCCAGGATCGAAAGTTCCAACACCATCAGCAGGGCCATTCCTCTAGGGGGTGCCGGAGTATCTTTTAAGACTGGAAAATACTCGAATGCTTATCTGAATTTCTGCCAAAACTACCGCGCAGTCAATTTTACGGATATTCGTGTTGCCAACCCGAATATCATTGTTGATTCCTTAATCAAGGATGAATACGGGAACACCACGGAACTAGGCTGGCGCGGATTTATCGGCAAGTATTTCTATACCGACATGGCCGTGTTCGCTCTATTCTACGGCGACAAGATCGGGCTTGCACCACAGCCGAACACAACCAGGAAAATCCGCACCAACATTGGTAACGCCTTAAATACCGGTGTGGAATGTTTTATGGAATTTGACTTTATAAAGGCATTTGCAGACAGTTCAAAAATCGGTTCGTCCATTTTTGTGAATTTCTCTTACATCAATGCCACTTACATTTCATCCAGGGAGCAAAGTTATATTGGAAAACAGGTAGAATACGTGAGTCCGATTATGCTCAAAAGCGGTTTAAAAGTGCGTGCAAAAAACTGGCAGGTACAAATCCAGGGATCTTACAATTCTGCTCAATTCAGCGATGCCACAAATTCCAAATTAGGAAGCGGAGATGCTGTTATCGGT
>DJFP01000187.1:4679-4876 GCA_002432565.1 Flavobacteriales bacterium UBA5869 | reverse complement strand
CACATCTTTCTAACCGAAAATAAAATTTCGGGAGTTAAGTCCATCCTTAAAACGGTTCAAAAAACGGAAACCAACCAGGTTGTTCAGGACCGTTTGCGCAAGGAGGCCGCATTTTCCTTTATTGTAGATGGTTTGCCCGAGACACTCGATTTTTTCGAAAGCGACTCTGAGATCTTTCTCTTCAAGTCTTTTCAAAC
>DJFP01000187.1:0-4666 GCA_002432565.1 Flavobacteriales bacterium UBA5869 | reverse complement strand
ATCAAACCCGGAAACATCATTATAGACTCTTCGAAAGAAATCCGGGTATCGCTCATTGATTTCGGACTCGCTTTAAACAGGAATGAAACAGAAACGCGAAAGACACTTTTTCCCCTTGGATTTGCCGCCCCTGAGTTACTCATGAACCAACTGGATCTGGTAGATGAACGAACAGATTACTTTTCAATGGGTATTACCTGTTGGACCTGTTTGCAGGGTAGAATGCCATTAATCGATCCGAATCCGAGCATTACAACCAATCTCCAGCTCACTTACCCTTTACCGAACCTGGATTCAAAATACAAGGTATTTAGTGACACACTTCAAAAAATGGCAGCCAAATACCAATTCACAGTTCCACCCAATAAATTAAATGCTTCGGAATTAAAGACCGCTCTGCTCAAAGGAATGGACAGGCGCTACAGTTCTTATTCCGCATTTATCGCCGATTTTGAAAACAAGCTTAGCGGAAAGAAAAAAACGTGGTGGCCCTTTTGACTTCGACTCCGCTCAGTCACCACCACATTTTTAAATGAATTACAACTAAAAAGGTTGCCAAATTAATTCGACAACCTTGTAATCTAGTAGTTCAATTTTTCAAAAGCTGACTGAGCGGAGTCGAAGTCAAGCTTTAAAATTTATCAGAAGAATAAGTCTTTTCGATACCCGATCGTGAAACCGAAGTTCAGTGCTGAAACCTGTGAGCTTGCATCTCCGGAAAGTTTCGCAGAGCCTGCTGCAACTATCGCATAAGACAACGAAAGATCTGTGAACAAGGTTCCGAATGCAAATTGTTTTTTCACCCCGCCCTGAAGACCAAAGCTCAATAAGAATACGCTTCCGCTGTTGGAGCTTTGCAAACGGTATGCGTTCACATCAATCGGATCAATAACTTTCGTAGACAATTTATAGAATGAGAAGTCAAAGACAGTTCCTCCGTATAGCCCAAACCCGTAATCGAAGTTAGAACCGATAAAGTATCTTCTTGTTCCTCCCTGGATTCCGAATTGTGTTACGCCGTTCTTCACGTCAACCATCATGACAGAAGGACTTGTACCAAGCTCTATTGCCTCAGCAAACGTAGAATCCATTCTGGAATTTTTCAAACTTGCATAAGCACGGATCAGGATAGAGGCGCTTTCATCCCTTGGGATTTCCACTCCTAAATTCAATGTTTTGAATAACTGACCAGAGCCAAAACCGTAATTCAGTCCCGGTCCGATCATCAAACCAACTTGTGATTTTGCTGAAAAACTAAGCATCACAAGAAGTATCGGAAGTAGTATTTTTGCTTTCATGACTCTTTATTTTTAGTTTCAGTTCGCTTTCAATTTGAAGTTTTTCCGTCTACAGACGGCGATCAAATCGAAAGCAATGCTTTCTCTTCTTTATATCTGTAACAACCGGGCTGATGTGCTCCCGGGAGGTAACCGGTACTCATCAGGAATTCATTGACGATCTCTCCTCCAACGAATTTAAAATTCTTTTTAAACAGCTTCACCCATTCTTCCTTCGATTTTCCTAAGTGACTGTCCAACCAACCCTTAAAGCTACCAAATTCTTTTTGGATTAACAATACCTGGTTCGCATTGTAAATAACGGCATTTATTTTCAATTTATTTCTAATAATTCCAGGATTTTGAAGTAATTCATTCACTTTATCTTCCTGGTAATTAGCAATCTTCTCTATGCTATAAACGTCAAAAGCTTCAGAAAAGTTTGCTTGCTTCTTTAAAATGATATCCCAGGACAAACCTGCCTGGTTAATTTCAAGAATCAACCGCCCGAAAAGCTCATTGTCATCCTCAATCGGCGTACCATAATGAAAATCGTGATATATACGGTGATGGTCATCTTTTGGTTTGGTTAAAACATAATCACAATAACTCATTTTGCCAGTTTGATTTCATATTTTTACCAAAAATAGGCATTCATGGCGGTATATTCATTCAACGGTTTTGTCCCGGTTGTTAAAAAATCTAGTTTTATTCATCCACAAGCAGCTGTAACCGGCAATGTGATCATCGGTGAAAATGTGTATATCGGTCCGGGAGCAGCAATCCGGGGCGACTGGGGAAAAATCATTATTGAAGATGGTTGCAACGTCCAGGAAAATTGCACCATTCATATGTTCCCGGGAACGACAGTTACCTTAAAGAAAGGAGCCCACATCGGTCACGGGGCGATTGTGCATGGCGGAACGATCGGTGCGAACTGCCTGATCGGGATGAATGCTGTTATCATGGACGATGTAGTCATCGAAGACGAATGCATTATCGGAGCTTTATGTTTTGTTCCTGCAAATACGGTTATCCCGCGAAGAAGCCTGGTTGTAGGCAATCCGGCAAAAGTAATCAAAGAAGTTTCCGACGAGATGATTGCCTGGAAAACAAAAGGGACAGCGTTGTACCAAGCTCTACCCAAAGAATGCCATGACACGCTTATTCCATGTGAACCGTTGGAAGAAATAGAACCCAATCGTCCGGGGCAGGAAAAAATGTACCATACCTGGGAAACGATTAAAAAGCAGTAAACATTATTCCTGATAAGAGACTTTATTTATAAGTGTAACAGTTGGTCTATTCTTCTTTTCTTTTTTAGAATCATTATCATCGGGTTCGATTTCCTCCGAACTGTAAGCCAGGTAAACATTATCATACCAATATTCACATCTGACATAAGACGGAGCACGTCCTTCAGAATAAATCTTTTCCCCAAATTCACCTAGTGTAGTTACTACATCTTCTCCTGCAACAAGATGAATGCATTTCAATTCATTATTTGATCCGGCATACATTATTTTTAACTTCTCCTCTGTACTTTCGCATATTCGAAGGTATAAATCCAGGTAATCAGGTTTATAATACAAATCAACAGGAATGGAATAGTCTTTCCATTTATTCCCTTTCAAATCAACCTCTAAAACAGCCGCATGTGTGAGAATATGCCCATCAAATACTTCATAAGCGTCCTTTGTCATTTCCCCATCTATATTATTACCCCACGAATATTCTATTCTGTAAGTTGGATAAAAAGCTTCTGCAACTATACGAAATCCGTCTTTTGTAGCATTAACCGGATGAAAAAAGTAATTTAACTCATCAATATTCGGTTCATTCCTGCCTTTTTTTCCAATTTTCTCAGCAGGCGGTAAAAATTTCGTGAAATCTTTAAATTTATCAAAGGAGTGGTATGTTATAAACTGCTGCATATTATTCTCCCATTTAGAAATATAAAATCCCGCTGATTTATTGGATTTGTGATCCGTCCCATAAGATCCGGACAATAGAAAACTTGTTTTATCCAACCAGGTAATTTTTCCATTTAGAATGGAAAAATCACTGTTCTTTTCCAATAAACCTGGATTTGAAAAGGTGCCGTCAGCACTTAGAAAGATCACATTCATTGAACTGTGTTTATCTTTTTCTTTTTTGAAAAAAATACCTATGCGTTCTCCTAACGGATCCGTCTTGAAAAATTTCACTGAACCGGTTGTTGTCATTCCCGGAATTAGAAGCACCTTTGAGGTCCCCGTTTCCATATCCAAAATCAACACCCTGTTTTCTTGCTTATAGTCGACCGCAACAATTTTGTTTTTTATTTGCCGGAAATAAATTGGCTCAACTCTCGCTGTTCTTTTATAAATCTTCTCAGAAAATGACGCATCTCTCAAATGAAATGTTTCAAGAATCCATTCTGATCTGGAAGAAAAAATAAAAGTGAATTCACTTGAATCAGCATTTGCAAGTATGCGATGGTTCTCGGCTTTCAGATCCCAGTTAAACTCAATCGAATTTATCTTTTCAAATTGTGCAGAAAAGAAACTCAATCTATAACGATTGCGTTCACCTTCATTTAAGCGGGCATATATAAAAAAACCGTGTTTTCCGATCGGGTGTATTATCTCAATGCTTTGATCCACCTGCCCATTAAACTCAAGGCTTGCATCTATGGTAACTTGACTAAAATTGAGCAGGCAATGAAGTAAGAAGCAGGCCAATAATACGATTTTCATGGTTTTTTCTACAAAATAGGGAAAATATATGTAAATCCGAAGACCAATTTGATTATCGATATCTGAACCTTTGAGGTCGTTTACACCTACAAACAAAAACCCCGACGACCAGTGTGACTGATGTCGGGGTTCTAAAAGAAAAATTATATATCGTTTATGCGTGCTTCACGTTAACCGCCATTAATCCTTTTCTTCCCTCTTCTAACTCAAATGTAACTTCATCGTTTTCTTTCACCTGGTCAACTAACCCGGAAACGTGCACAAAGTACTCTTTGTTAGACTCGTCTTCTTTAACAAATCCAAAACCTTTGGTTTCGTTAAAGAACTTAATAGTTCCTTTATTCATATTCGTTTATTTGATAAACAAAGATGTAATAATAAATTGAATACGAGTTATTTATTTAAAAAAAAACNNACCACTCTGTGATCACAGGAAAGTGTCACTTTCATAATATTTCCGGGAACAACCTGGCCGTTTTTCACAACCGGCTCCTGGGAAATTCCGCCAACTGCCAAAATACAGCTGTCAGGAGAGTTAATAATTGCCGTGAACTGCTCAATACCGAACATTCCAAGGTTAGAAATCGTAAATGTATTTCCTTCCCATTCTGAAGGCTGCAATTTTTTATCTTTTGCTTTTTGAGCCAATAC
>DJFP01000115.1:379-2671 GCA_002432565.1 Flavobacteriales bacterium UBA5869 | reverse complement strand
ACCGTTATAGATCAGGTTTTGCTGGGCAGCCAATGGGTTCACTAGCAAGAACAGGATAATAATGGTATAAAAAACAGGTTTTATCCCCGGTAAAAAACCGGGACTGAACAGGTTACTATATTTTGATGTGTTCAGCAAGTGATAAGTTTGTTTTGTAAAGTTAGTATGTTGTTTTCGTCCGGCATACTGCCAAACAGGAAACTGCCTACATCCCGTAGATGAGTCACCGGTTAAAAGGTTGGATTATTTCTTCATACGCAAAATAGCCCAGCCCGTTTACCCGAACAGTAGATTCGTCTGCAGCAAACAAGACCAAACAAAAAATGCAGGCATAACCTGCATTTCGAAAAATTATAGTTTTGAGCTTAAAGTTCACCCAAATTCATACCGATGGTAAAGGTAAACTTAGGGAAGAATCCTCTGGAGTCGATGGATTGGTCAATAGTACCTCCGTATCCGGAAGAGTGCTTATCCAGCTTGTCGAAGCCCCAACCGTAATCCAGTCCAAGCATACCGAACATCGGAAGGAAGATGCGGACACCTGCTCCGACACTTCGTTTTACGTTGAACGGGTTGAAGGTTTTGAAACCGGTATAAGTGTTTCCTGCTTCGGCGAATGCTAGTACGAAGAACGTAGCCTGCGGGTTCAAAGAGATCGGGTAACGCAATTCCATGGTGTATTTCGCAACGATCGGGTCACCACCACCGGAAGACAATGCGTTGTCATCATATCCTCTCAAAGCAATGATCTCACGACCTCCGAACTGATTCACACCTGAAAGACCACTACCACCCAAATTGAATCGTTCAAACGGCGTTAATCCTTTTGCTGCATTGTACGCGCCCATGTATCCGAAACCGATGCGAGGCATCAATACCAGTTTTTTGTCCGGTGTAAGCGGCAAATAGTACTCAAAAGTGAATTTCAGTTTGTAGTACTCCAGGTACTTGAATGTTTCCTGCGCGGTCATGGTGCTGAAATCCTTTTTTCCACCCATTAAAGAGTAGGGAAGCGTTCCTTTTGCAGTGAAGGAAATTTTGGATCCTTCAGTCGGGTAGATCGGTGAGTTGATCGAGTTACGCTGNNTAATATTGGTAAGCCAATTCGTAATAAGCACTGAAATAATCATCCGGGAATTTTTTACGTCTTCCCAATCCGATTCCGGCACCCGAAATAGCAACGCCCTTATATTCCGGATCTCTTTTCTTGATATCCACACTATTTGAGAACGAAGTATGGTTCAGATAGAAGGTAAATGAATTGGGTTTTTTGCCCCCCAACCACGGTTCGGTGAATGAGAAGTTATATCCCTGGTAAATACGTCCGTTGGTTTGTGCACGGATAGAAAGTCTTTGTCCGTCACCTGTTGGAAGCGGGCTCCATGAATTCGGTTTGAAAATATTTTTTACTGAGAAGTTGCTGAATGTCAATCCGAGTGTTCCGATGATACGTCCGGCTCCATAACCTCCTGAAAGTTCGATCTGATCTGCTGACTTTTCTTCTACGATGTATTCGATATCTACCGTTCCGTCCTGTGGATTAGGAATCGGGTTTACCTGGAAGCCTTGTTCGTTGAAGTATCCCAATTGAGCTAATTCGCGCTGTGTACGAATAATGTCATTCTTGCTGAACAGATCTCCCGGTTTGGTGCGGATTTCCCGGCGGATTACGTGTTCATTGGTTTTGTAATTTCCTTTAATGAAGACATTTTTCACACGTGCTTCTTTTCCTTCTAGAATACGCATCTCGTAGTTGATGTGGTTATCTTTAACACCTGTTTCAACTGCTTCGAGTCGGAAGAATAAGTATCCTCTGTCCATGTACAGCGAAGTGATGTCTCTTCCGTCAGGACTTTGGTGAAGACGCTGGTCTAATAACGGTTTGTCATACACATCTCCGTATTTGATACCCAAAACGGTATCCAGAAGCCCGGAAGCGAATTTGGTATTTCCAATCCATGAAATGTCTCCGAAATAGTATTTCTGGCCTTCTTCTACTTTGAGGTAAATTCCGATATTCCGGTTGTTGATATTGTAAACGGAGTCTTCAACGAAATGCACATCTCTCAGACCAACAGCTTTGAACTTGTCCAGAACTGCTTCTTTATCGCGGATATATGCCGTGGAATTGAATTTCGAACGTTTGAAAACACGCATGATAGATCTTCTCTTGGTGTCCTTCATGGCCCTTCTTAGTTTCCATGCTTTCACGGAATTATTCCCTTCGAAAATGATTTCCTTGATCTTTACTTTTTTGCCTTTATCAATAGCGATGAAAAAGATTTCGGAGTT
>DJFP01000115.1:0-319 GCA_002432565.1 Flavobacteriales bacterium UBA5869 | reverse complement strand
AAAACGGAAACGGGAAAGTTTTGGTCGTGGAGTAAGTTTAATGACTAAGTAAATAACTCCCGCTATCTCTTTCTCAGCTTCGATGGAAACCTGGGAGAATAATCCTTCGTTCCATAGGTTTTTGATAGCATTACTGATCTTGTCCGAAGGAATCGTAATAGCTTCTCCTTGTTTCAGTCCGGCAATCAGTTTAATAGCCTGAGGATCGAAGTTGTCGGCACCATCAATACGGATGGGACCTAAAATATATTTTTCTGCCTTGGAGTAACTGAAATCCATTCCGCCGCCAATCGTAGTGACAGTGGATCTGGTAGAATCA
>DJFP01000074.1:7230-9801 GCA_002432565.1 Flavobacteriales bacterium UBA5869 | reverse complement strand
AACAGTGTGTTTGCCATTCAACCATGGAGTTTCTTTGTGTGTAATGAAAAACTGGCTTCCGTTTGTTGCCGGTCCGCTGTTTGCCATGGAAAGGATACCAGGTCCGCTGTGAGTCAGATCCGGTCTTGTTTCATCGTAGAATTTATATCCCGGTCCACCCATTCCTGTTCCTTGTGGATCTCCACCCTGGATCATGAAATCTTTGATCACACGGTGAAATTTCAATCCGTCGTAAAATGGTTTTGTAATTTTGATAGAATCAAAAAGTGTGATATTCCCTTCAGCCAAACCAACAAAATTGGCAACGGTCATCGGTGTTTTTTCAGCTTCCAGTTTTACAATAATGTTTCCTTTTGTGGTAACAAAAGCAGCGTAAATACCCGGCTCCGAATCTTTCGGCAATTCAACTTTTTGTGCTAAAAGAGAAGTGGTAGTAATACATAAAAGCACCAACGCTGAAATGTACTTAAGTCCTTTTTTCATATTCGATTTATTTGGGTTTAAAAATAGCGCAATTTTGCGAACTGCATCCGAAAAATCAAAAATCAGTCCAAAAGTTAATCCTCGGTACTTCGACTTCGCTCAGTTACCGGGATAGATATGCTTTGACCTTCCCTTGAAAAGCTGACTGAGCGGAGTCGAAGGCAACTTTTCGATTTCTTATGAGCAAAGTCATTTTTTGCGTCGAAAAATTGCCGAAATTTGTGTTACAAAATTACAGACATGCGCATTGAACAATTATATACCAAATGTTTAGCCGAAGCGGCATATTTCATTGAAAGCGAAGGAGAGATTGCCGTTATTGATCCCTTGAGAGAAGTACAGCCTTACCTGGATTTGGCAAAAGAATGGAACGGATCCATCAAATACATCTTTGAAACGCATTTCCATGCGGATTTCGTTTCAGGACATGTGGACCTTGCAAAACGTACCGGAGCTAAGATCGTTTACGGCCCGACTGCAAAAACAAATTTCGAAAGCATCATAGCGGAAGATAATCAGGAGTTTAAAGTTGGAAAAGCAACGATCAGGGTTCTTCACACACCTGGCCATACTCCGGAATCAGTAACTTATTTGTTGATTGACGAAGAAGGAAATGAAACAGCGATCTTTACGGGAGATACATTATTCTTAGGAGATGTGGGAAGACCTGACCTGGCAATTAAAGGTGATTTGACACAGGAAGATCTTGCAGGGATGTTATTTGATTCCCTTAGAAACCGCATTATGGTGTTGCCTGATTCCTTGACGGTTTATCCCGGACATGGTGCCGGAAGTTCCTGCGGAAAGAACATGAGTTCCGAAACTGTTGGTACTTTGGGNNGAGCAGAAACAAACCAATTATGCCTTACGTGCAGATATGACACGTGAGGAATTTATTAAAGAAGTAACAGAAGGTATTTTGCCTCCGCCTCAATACTTCCCGAAAAACGCCATGATGAATAAAAATGGCTACGAGTCCATCGATGAAGTGATCTCGAAAGGGAAGACTGCATTGAGTGTGGATGAAGTAAAAAGATTGATCAGCGAGAACGTATTGGTTCTGGATGTCCGTGGCCAGGATGAATACATCAAGGGAGCTATTCCGAACAGTTTGTTTATCGGATTGAACGGAACATTTGCCATGTGGGTCGGAGCACTGATCGAAGACATCAATCAGCCTATTGTNNTACGACAATTGTGTCGGCTACCTGGATGGCGGAATGAAATCATGGGTTGCTGCCGGTGAACCTATTGAAACGATCGAATCGGTAACGGCCGAAAGCATCGCAGACAAAATTAATTCCCTTCCGGTGCTGGATGTTCGTAAACCGGGAGAATACGAGGCAGAGCATTTGGAACATGCAGAGCATGTAGCACTGGATTTCATGTTGGACGATTTGGGAGATTTGAAACCCAATAATCCGTATTATGTGCATTGCGCAGGAGGTTATCGAAGTGTAATCGCCATTTCATTGCTGAAACGAAAAGGATTTAAAAACTTAATAGACATTGCCGGCGGATTCGGGGCCATTAAAAAAGCCGGAATCCCANNAAAATTTTTCGCCCCTACCTTTTTCATTTTAATTCGTAATTCGCAATTGGTAATTCGCAATTAACTAAATTTGCGCCCATGGAACAGAAAGAAGATTTATTAAAGGAAGTTATTTCTCACGCGAAGGAATACGGATTCGTTTTCCCTTCATCTGAAATTTATGATGGTTTGGCTGCAACTTACGATTATGGTCAGCTGGGCTCTGAATTGAAGAATAATATCAAACAGTACTGGTGGAAATCCATGGTACAGATGAATGATAATATCGTGGGAATTGATGCCGCAATCTTCATGCATCCTACAACCTGGAAAGCTTCCGGTCACGTGGATGCGTTCAATGACCCGTTGATTGATAACAAAGATTCCAAGAAAAGATACCGTGCGGATGTATTGATCGAAGAGCACATCGAAAAAATCCGTCAAAAGATCAATAAAGAAGTAGAGAAAGCAGCGAAGAAATTTGCAGATGCTTTTGATGAAGCTCAGTTCCGTTCTACGAACCCGAATGTATTGCGCAACGAGGAAAAGATCAAAGA
>DJFP01000074.1:3704-7224 GCA_002432565.1 Flavobacteriales bacterium UBA5869 | reverse complement strand
CGTCAGTTCAACCTGATGTTCTCTACCGAATTGGGTTCTGTAGCCGGAGACGCTGCTACGATTTACCTGCGCCCGGAAACTGCTCAGGGTATTTTTGTGAACTTCCTGAATGTTCAGAAAAGCGGTCGTATGAAGATTCCTTTTGGAATTGCTCAGATAGGTAAGGCTTTCAGAAACGAGATCGTGGCACGCCAGTTCATTTTCCGCATGCGTGAATTCGAACAAATGGAAATGCAGTTCTTTGTGCGTCCGGGTGAGGAAATGCAGTGGTACAACCATTGGAAAGATGCCCGTTTGAAATGGCACAAAGCGCTTGGTTTGGGTGAAAACTATTACCGCGAGCACGATCATATCAAGTTAGCTCATTACGCGAATGCGGCTTGTGATATTGAATTCGATTTCCCGATGGGATTCAAAGAATTGGAAGGAATCCACTCCCGAACAGATTTCGACCTGAAGCAGCACGAACAATTTTCGGGGAAAAAGCTGCAGTATTTTGATCCGGAACTGAACCAGAACTATGTTCCGTATGTTGTTGAAACATCTGTTGGTTTGGATCGTATGTTCCTGGCTGTTATGAGCGCTTCTTATAAGAATGAGAAATTAGAAGATGGTTCGGAACGCGTTGTATTGAGTTTACCTGCACAATTGGCTCCTTACAAAGTAGCGGTTATGCCACTGACGAAGAAAGACGGTTTGCCGGAAAAAGCGACAGAAATCCTGAATGACCTGCGTTTCGACTTTAATTGCCAGTATGACGAGAAAGACTCTCCGGGGAAACGTTACCGCCGACAAGATGCTATCGGAACACCATATTGTGTGATGGTGGATCACCAGACTTTGGAGGACAATACGGTTACTATTCGTGACAGGGATACGATGTTGCAGGAGCGTGTTTCCATCTCTGAATTACGTTCGAAAATTGATGAGAAAGTAAGCTGGAGAAACCTGTTGGTGCAGTAAAGATTTCCATCTCAATATATACTTATAAGCCCTGACCCAATAATCGGGGCTTTTATTTGCTTATTGTGGTATATTTGTTGGACTTTTTAATCTGAATAGCTCCACAAGTTACGGATTGAGAAGAACACAAAACCTATAAACTATTTATGAATACAATCGAACAAGAAGTCGTTTCTTCAGATGACTTACTCTACGCTTTACAACAGCAAAACCTGGTTTATAACCATCATTTTCTAAACTTTAGTAATCAGGTTCGGGAATATGATGGGATCAAATACAATCATCCTGATGGTTGGATTTATGAAGACACTGGCAAAGAAGGATGTATAACGTATAACGAATCGGATAATTGTTGTCGGATTTTTAAAAGTCCCGGTAACAACGGTATGTTTTTTTGTCAGGCATTGAATGAGTTTCCTCGTTGGGAAAAAGTTCTTTTAGGGAAAACGGTCACAGCGACTGCAATTCTTTCCAGTCCGGAAGAAACAGAACTGACTTTTTCACTCGATGACGGTATTGGGGGAAATTCCAGTACACAAGTCAGGCTTCAGCCAAATGAACAAGTCAGTGTTTCGGTCAGGATCAAACTTGGCAAGCAGGCTGCCACGCTTCTGCTTAGTATTGAAAGCAAAACACCGGCAGCTGTCATTGACATTTATGCTGTCTTTGCAAATGTGGGTAAGCTTGCACTTGAAAATTTGCCTTGCACCGTTCAGGGGATCATCGGAGAAAGAAAGCAATATGTTTCAACAGAAACCCCACCTGTTACTGAATTATCATTATGCCTGGGAAATACTTCTGTAGAATTGACAGAATCTCAAACCAGATTGGATTCTATTCTGAATGGAAGATTTGGAAGAGGTCGCAATGGCAGGTCATTGCTTCCGAATATGAGTGGTTACTTCAGCCGTGCATGGAATAATAGTTCGAATGTGGATCCTGATGCCTTTTACAGGTTGTCCTTAAGAGGAAATATATCAGGAGATCATCCGGGAACGATCGAAAAGGATGAACTGAAAAGCCACAGTCACGATTTAAGATTTTCAACGGCTAAAACTGCGC
Source organism: Flavobacteriales bacterium UBA5869 (assembly GCA_002432565.1). Taxonomy (GTDB): domain Bacteria; phylum Bacteroidota; class Bacteroidia; order Flavobacteriales_D; family Crocinitomicaceae; genus Fluviicola. The sequence goes on along the minus strand of DJFP01000074.1, from coordinate 5,199 downwards.
AGGGTGGAAATCAGGATCCGTTAATTATAATAAACGCGAGTAGATTTTCCAACACCGAAATGGAGGGAGGAAAAGAAACAAGACCCGTGAATATCGCAGAATTGTACACCATTAAATGGGCTTAAAAAAAGGGCTGCTTCAAATGTGAAACAGCCCTTACTATAATTTAAAGAGGTTATTCTCTTGCTGCTCCCTTCATGATTCCCTGGAGCAATCCGTCAAATTTAATATCTCCGCTTGATAAGTTGTGTGTTTCGTGCACATCGAAGGTTTTTCCGAATCCCATTACGCTGCCACGAACTTTCCCATCCAGTTTCAATTCAAATTTGTCTGCGCTTACCAGTTTGGCAATGCGGAACAAAGCACCGTCGCTTAAACTAAGCTTTAATGGAACGGTGTAAACATGCTCAGATTTTCGTTTGACTTTGATTTTATTATTCAAATCAATATCTCCGATCTCCAGGTTGTTGATGGAAAGGGTTAATTCGCCTTTCTTGATCTTAAAGCCGTAACCATTGTCGTTGTCAACCGTTGCATCAAAACTCACATTCAGGGTTTTTCCTTCCAGTTTACCAAATTTGAAATTGGAATACCCCGAAACTACCGGTTCCTCGAAATCACAGCTTGACACTGAAATTGCAAGCAGGACCGCACACGTACTTAAAAAAAAGACCTTCTTCATAATTTACTTCATTGCTTCATTGAAATAATGGAAGAAATACGGAATGGTTTCAATTCCTTTGTAAAAATTGAATAAACCGTAATGTTCATTCGGTGAATGGATCGCATCGGAATCCAGACCAAAGCCCATCATCACTGTTTTTAATCCCAGTTCCTTTTCGAATAATGCAATGATCGGAATACTTCCGCCGCTTCTTACCGGAATTGGAGTCTTACCAAATGTTTTTTCATATGCCTTCGCCGCACTTTTGTATGCGATAGAATCGATAGGTGTCACTACCGGTTCGCCACCGTGATGTGGATTTACGACCACTTTTACTCCTGCCGGAGCAATGGACTCGAAATACTTGGCAAACAATTCCGTGATTTTATCCGGTTCCTGGTTTGGCACCAAACGCATAGAAATTTTAGCATAAGCCTTGGAAGCAATAACTGTTTTTGCTCCTTCTCCGGTATACCCGCCCCAAATTCCGTTCACATCCAGGGTCGGACGAATAGAACCTCTTTCCGGAGTTGTATATCCTTTTTCACCGTAAACAGCATCGATATCCAATGCTTTTTTATAATTGTCCTCATTGTAAGGAGCTTTTGCCATTTCAGCACGTTCTTCCAGGCTTAACTCAACCACATCGGCATAGAACCCGGGAATGGTAATGTGATTGTTTTCATCATGCAATGAAGCAATCATTTTGGTAAGTACATTGATCGGGTTTGCGACACAGCCGCCATACAGACCCGAATGCAGATCGCGATTCGGTCCGGTAACTTCTACTTCTACATAACTCAATCCCCGCAATCCGGTTGTGATAGAAGG
>DJFP01000074.1:0-3698 GCA_002432565.1 Flavobacteriales bacterium UBA5869 | reverse complement strand
TCTTCCTCACCTTCAATCATAAATTTCACGTTGCATGGAAGTTCATCCGCTTTCATCATCGCTTCAAAGGCTTTCACATGCATAAAAAACTGGCCTTTATCGTCACAAGCTCCACGTGCAAAAATGGCTCCTTCCGGATGGATTTCCGTTTTCTTCACTACCGGCTCAAATGGTGGAGAAGTCCATAAATCGATCGGGTCTGCCGGCTGAACATCATAATGTCCGTAAACCAATACTGTTGGCAATGCTGCATCGACGATCTTTTCACCGTAAACAATCGGATGTCCTGCAGTTTGGCAAATTTCAACATTTTCAGCACCTGCTTCTTTCAGGAATTCCGCTACTTTTTCCGCCCCGCGAATCACCTCTTTTGTATAAGCGCTGTCAGCAGATACTGTTGGAATTTTCAATAGTTCAATGAGTTCTTCCAGGAACTTGTCTTTTGAGTCTTGTATATATTTTTGAGTATTTTGCATAAAAATTAATTTCTGGAACAAATTTGGTTAAATTGGAACGTTTTTAATCGAATAATTGTGATTAAAATTTAACAATTAAACAAAAATTAATATTATTGACATCTAAACGCAACCTTTAACAAATAATTTGAGTCTAAAGGAGGTACGAGATTATACGACTATGAAGAAAATTACTACATTCTTAAGTTTGGCGGCGTTATTAGTCGTCATGAAAGGACAATCACAAATAGCTGTTACAACTAATCAGCCTATTGCTGATTATGTCAATAATCATTTATTGGGGCTTGGTGTAACTGCGTCTAATATTACGTTTACAGGAAATCCTGCTCAAATTGGTTACTTTGACGGCTCTGCAGCAGGTTTTGGTTTTTTGGATGGAACAGTATTATCTTCCGGGGGAGTTACAAATTTGACTCCTGGCAACTTTGGAACAGATGCTTTTACAACTACTACTAATGCAGACTTGGTAACCGTGGCACAATCTGTTACGACAAACCCTGCTTCCGGGAATATCAATCAAGCACGAGATGTAGCTATTTTAGAATTTGATTTCGTTCCTCAATCAGATCTGGTTTCATTTAATTTCATTTTTGGATCAGACGAATACGAAATGTTCATTAATACGCAATATAATGATGCATTTGGTTTTTTTGTAAGCGGACCAGGCATCACCGGACCGTTCAGCTCTCCGGCTGGTTTTCCCGGAGGATCACAAAATTTGGCTTTAGTACCGGGTACAAACCTTCCGATTACAATTAGTACTATCTATCCTGCTGGGGCTATAAACGGAGCTCCTGGGGGATTAAACCCGCAATATTATGTAGATAACTCAGGTGGAAGTTCTGTGGCATTATACGGTTACACGGTTCCAATAAACATTAGCTTTCCCGTAATATGCGGTGAAACCTATCACTTTAAGTTTGCTATTGGTGATATGCAGGATCAATCCTTATCAACGGCTGTTTTCCTGGAAGCAGGATCATTTACATCGCCTCCGATTAACCTTTCATTGGAAAATGCAAGTGGTTCGGGAGGGAACGATATCATTGAAGCGTGTACGGATGCAAGCTTTTTGTTCACCAGAAGTTTATGCCAGTCTTTGACAGATTTGTCCATTAACTTCACTTTGACAGGTACTGCAACCAGCGGTACGGATTATACCATTCCTCAAACCAGCCCTTTGTTCATGGCAGCAGGTGAGGATACGTTGGTAATGGACTTAACAACTTTCGCAGACGGTTTACCTGAAGGAACAGAATCCATTACAGTGACTATTGATTATGTAGACCAGTATGGTAACCCTCAAACAAGTACGGGAACGTTTTTCTTATCTGATATTCAGCCTTTGGTTTTGAATCCGGTGGACCAAACACTGAAGTGTAACAATGACAGTACCCTGGTGGTTGTACAGGCGAGCGGTGGTTCCGGAACTTATACGTTTGATTGGGAAGATTCGCCTTCTATAACCAGTTCGGCTAACGTATTTGTTGGACAAAACGGAGTATATTATTTCCCTGTAACAATGACAGATGCCTGTCTGGGTACTATTACAGACAGTGTGATGGTTACAATGGACCAAACTTTGACAATTGATTCCATGCTGACTTATCCGGCATCCGCATGTACACCGGATGGTGCTGTCAGCGGATATGCATCCGGATTTACAGGTCTTCAGCAATATCATTGGGAAGGTCCGAATACGGGTGGACCTAGCCAAATTAATGCTTCTGTCATGCAGAACCTTTCACCGGGATGGTATGTGTTTACGGTTAGTGATAATGTATGTTCGGTAACAGATTCCGTTCTTTTGACCAGTGCACCGGGACCGATCGCAGATATGACTTTAAATGATGTTTCCGGATGTAATCCGTTGACTGTGACATTTACAAATAACAGTCAGAATGCAACAACTTTTGAATGGTATTTTGACAATGGAAATAATGTTACGGTAAATGATCTGAGTTCTCAAACCCAAACATTTACATCTTCTGCGGATGAAATAGTTCTGATTGCCATTAACGGACCTTGTAGAGATACAGCATTTTCATCAGTTTTGATAGTAGAATGTGGATGTACGGATCCGCAGGCAACTAACTACAATCCGAATGCACAACAAAATGATGGTTCTTGTATATTCCCTGAGCCAAGTGTGATCGTTCCGAACATTTTTACACCGAACGGCGATAAGAACAATGATATATTTAAATTGACAACTGTTAATGCAACTGAGGTAGAAATTATGATCAATAACCGTTGGGGAAGCAATGTATATACAGGTACGGGATTAGACGCTTCCTGGGATGGGAAAATCGACGGAGTTCTTGCACCGGATGGAGTTTATTTCGTTCAATACACCGTAAGAGGAGTAATGGGAGATGAAATTACCGGTCAGGGATTCCTGCAGTTGATCAGATAATATTAATTCTATTATAAACAAAAGGGGCGTCTCGGTTTAACCGAGACGCCCTTCGTATTTTTTGAATGGTTCTAATGATTTAATCCTACCAGTGTTTTTCCCTGCATTTCCAGTGGAGCTGCAATGCGCATCCGGTCAAGGATAGTGGGTGCAACATCTGCAAGAATTCCCGGGTTCAAATGTATGTCCTCTTTTTTCGTTACTAGGATTACCGGGACCGGGTTTAATGAGTGTGCCGTGTTTGGGGATCCGTCCGGATTGAATGCCACATCTGCATTTCCATGATCGGCGATGATGATTAGTTCGTAGTTCAATTGAATGCTTAAATTCACTATTTCACCCAAACAGGAATCAACTGTTTCAACGGCTTTTACAATTGCATCGTAAACCCCGGTATGCCCGACCATATCAGGATTGGCAAAATTCAAACAGAAAAAATCCGGTTCATCCGTTCTTAATTCTTCAAGTATCCGCTCTTTTACTTCCGGAGCGCTCATTTCGGGCTGCAGGTCATAGGTGGCTACCTTTGGAGATTTTACCAGGATCCGCGACTCTCCCTTAAATTCTTTTTCACGTCCTCCGTTAAAGAAGAAAGTGACATGCGGGTATTTCTCGGTTTCCGCGATACGAACCTGGGTCCGGTCCATCTTGCTGAGAATTTCACCCAATGTGTTGTGGAGATTATCTTTTTCAAAGATGACGTGTACATTTTTGAATTTGGCATCGTATCGTGTCATCGTGTAATAATCGATGTGCAAAGGCTTCATTCCGTATTCCGGGAAAGCTTGCTGTGTTAATGCCTGACT
>DJFP01000127.1 GCA_002432565.1 Flavobacteriales bacterium UBA5869 | reverse complement strand
TAGCAAACAAACAACTCATCATAAACTTTAACAATCAATTCACTATGTCTATTCATGAACTAGCATTGAAGGGTAAGCACAATGCCCAAAACTCCCTGGCTTCCGGGCTGGCGGGTAGAATCCTTGATATTCGCAAGGAGATTGTGCGCGAAAGTCTGTCCGACTTCGTAAATGTGGAACACCGTTTGGAATTTGTTGCCAAGGTGTGCGGTATTGAATTTATCAATGATTCCAAAGCAACGAATGTAAATTCAACGTGGTTTGCATTGGAAAGCATGGANNGACCTGGTAAAGGAAAAAGTAAAAGCAATTATTTGCCTTGGAAAAGACAACCAAAAGATTATCGACACTTTTTCAGGTCATGTGGAAACAATCGTAGAAGCAGGTTCTGCTATGGAAGCGGTTGCTTACGGATACCGTCTGGCTAAAAAAGACGAAACTGTTTTGTTGTCGCCGGCTTGTGCAAGTTTTGACCTGTTCGAAAATTACGAAGACAGAGGAAATCAATTTAAAGAGGCGGTTCGTTCACTTTAAATCATTTTGTCATGGAAATTAAAAAGGTTGATCAGCAGTCTCAACTGCTCCAGGCTCGGAAAGAGTCGTTGGATGCAGCGGAGAGAATGTCCCTGAGACCCTTGGGTAAGTTATGGGGAATGGATGTGTTTACGTGGTACAAACCATCTATTGTTGAACTTTCTGCAACCCTTTCGACTTTCCCGTTTCCTGTTTTCTGGTTGGCGAATGAAATCAATATCCGGGAAATGGCACAAGTGGACCCTGAAACGCTGCGTTCTGTTCAATGGTGCGCGCAATTCGATAATCCACAGCTTTCCATTCCTTCCGATATCATTTCCCAAATGCCTTTGGTTACGGGAACAGAATCGCTGGAAGACGCCCTGGAGTTTTTAAAAAGAACGAAGCAGCCACGGCATATTTTACTCTTTACCGTTCAGGGAAATGAGTGGAAGACAAAAATGGAGGCTTTTGAAAACTTTGTTAAGCTACATCAATAAGTAAAATGGTACAGTTTCTAAGAAAGCATTTTAAAGGAGATCTGGTGATTTGGGTGATTACGCTCATTTTACTTGGGTTTTCATTGGTTTCTGTGTACAGTTTTGTCCCTATCCTGGTGAAGATTGAGGGCGGAACACCATTTAAATACTTGTTCAAACATTTTATATACATCTTGTTGGCTGTTCTGGCAATGTATTGGGTGCATAAACGCGATCCGATGTACATCTCCAAAATGTCCAGGATTATTTATTACGCATCAGTTGCCTTGTTGATCTTTACGCTTTTCTTCGGAACAAAAGTAAACGAGGCCGGGCGCTGGGTGAAAATCCCGTTTGTGGGATTGACATTCCAGTCTTCGGATTTTGCCAAGCTTGCTCTGTTGATCTATGTTTCGCGGATGCTGGTCAAGAAAAAGAATGAAATGAATGATTGGAAAAAAGGCTTTTTACCGGTGATGGCACCGATAGTTATTATTTGTGGGTTGATTGTTAAGGATAACTTTTCAACGGCTGCCATCCTGTTTATGATAAGTTTTATACTGCTCTTCCTTGGACGGGTGCCTTTTTCCAAGCTCTTTTCGGTCATTTTTGCCGGGATACTTTTGTTTGTAATGGCAATAGGTCTGCATAAGGCCTTGCCTGATCTGAATATTTTACCGCGTTATGAAACCTGGGTCAATCGCTGGGAGAATCGTTACCAGGAAAATGCGGATATCGATTCTCCGGGAAACCTGCAGGCGAATAATGCTGAACAAGCTATTTATCTGGGTGGTTTCTTCGGTCAGGGAATCGGAAAAGGTAAGGTGAAGGAGTTTATCCCGGAGGCCTATGCGGATTTCTTCTATGCATCTTTTGTGGAAGAATTCGGATCGTTCTTCGCCATAGTATTGATCCTTTTCTACCTCATTTTGCTGTATCGCATAATGCGGATCGCGCTCCGCTCGGAGCAGCTCTTTGAGACTTATGTGTGTTTGGGAATCGGGATTTTGCTGCTTTCCCAGGCGGCTGTAAATATGATGGTCTGCACCGGGATTTTCCCGGTTACAGGTCAGAATATGCCTTTCCTGGCGATGGGAGGATCTGCAATGATCATGGCTTGTGTGGGGATTGGAATTGTGCAGGGAGTTGCTCAAAAACAAGAAGATAAAAATAGTGTGGAATCTGAACCTGTTTTTGCATGAAAGAATTGAAGAAAATAGTAATCTCGGGTGGTGGAACGGGCGGACATATCTTTCCTGCCTTAGCCATTGCCAATGAGATTAAGAAACGCAATCCGGATGTGGAAATCCTTTTCGTGGGTGCGGAGGGGAAAATGGAAATGGAAAAAGTTCCTGCGGCCGGGTATAAAATTGTTGGCCTGCCGATCGTTGGTTTGCAGCGAAAACTAACGTTGAAAAATCTGGCACTTCCGTTCAAACTGCTAAAAAGCCTCTCACTGGCAAAGAATATCCTGAAGGACTTCAAGCCGGAGGTTGTGATCGGTGTGGGTGGGTATGCCAGCGGCCCGACTTTGAAAATGGCACAGCGTTTAGGAATTCCGACTTTGATCCAGGAGCAAAATTCCTATCCCGGGAAAACAAATCGGTTATTAGCTAAAAAAGTAAAGGCAGTTTGTACGGCTTATGAAGGCCTGGAAAGTGTTTTTCCACCGGCAGTAATTCGTTTAACCGGAAACCCGGTTCGTGAAGAGCTGAA
>DJFP01000231.1 GCA_002432565.1 Flavobacteriales bacterium UBA5869 | reverse complement strand
CACTGGGCTTTCGTAAAAAAGACTTCTACCGGAGAAATGTTTATCTACAAGGACGGTGTTCAGTGGCATTCCGGAACGGGGTTAACGATTCCTGTTGCAACCATTACGAAGTTTATTTTGGGAGCCGGAAAAGACCTGAACAATAATTGGACAGGTTCCATCGATGAATTTTCAGTTTGGTCAGCTGCCCTGGATGCGGCAACGATTTTGTCCTGGAAAGATAAAAAGATTGCAGCTTCACACCCGAATTATTCGGACCTGGAAGTGTACTACGATTTTGACGGACAATTGGCTTTGATAGATCGTTCCGGCCACAACCGTTTGGGAATGTGTTCTGCTTTGAACATGGTTCAGAACAATCAGCCGATTATTGCAGGTATTGAAAATGTATCTGCTAGTCCGAAAATAGACCTGATCCAGGGAACCATGAATGCCGCAACAGCTGACTCGGTATTGGTAACTCAATTCCCGACTCCGAGCGTGGTGTTTGAGTACGCTGAAGGGCCGCACAGCTTTCACATTGTTTCAAATATGTTGACTTATGATCAGGGAACAGTTGATACCCTTTCAACGACCGGATCTGTTATTCATTCAGCTCCGAGCACAGTAGCTGCAACACTTACCAACGAAGCAATTACTTATCATGAAGTAGCTTTTGAAAAAATCAATGATGTGGAAATCGGGCGTTATATTACACCTTATGGAATTGGTTTCACACTCGGTGCACAAGGATTTACCTGGATTTACGATGTAACGGATTATCAGAAATACCTGCACGGGATGGTGGATCTGGCTGCTCACAATACGCAAGAGTTGATAGATCTGAAATTTGCTTTTATTGAAGGAGTTCCTGCACGGGATGTACACGACATTCAGCCTGTTTGGAACAACTGGACATCCTACAATTATGCGGATATGGCAAATGATGTTGTTTTGCAGGCAAAGAATGTGGTTCTTTCGGATACCTCTGAAAACTTTAAAATTAAGACACGTTTGACAGGTCATGGTCAGGTAGGAAATGGTGCATGCTGCGAATGGCAGGACAAGCAACACAAAATTATCATTGACGGGGTTGAGCGTTTCAGCTGGAGTATCTGGAGAGATGACTGTGGGGAAAACCCGAATACAAAGCAGGGTGGGACATGGCCATATGCTCGCGAAGGATGGTGTCCGGGAGATATGGTGCGCGAGTTTGACCATGAATTGACATCTTATGTTTCACCGGGAGATACCGTATCTATTGATTACGATATTTCAGATGTGCCGGCAAATGATATGGGACAAGCCGGAGGAAATTTCATCACGGCCATAGACCTGGTATCCTATTCTGCACCGAACTTTCAGCACGATGCTGCGATTTTGGATATTCTAAACCCGAATAGTTACGAGTACTATCGTAAATGGAATCCTACCTGTTCGAATCCGCGTGTTATTTTACAAAACAACGGAGCTCTTCCGTTAACTTCCTGCAAAATCCGTATTTGGGTTACTTACGGGAACTTTATTGACTACACCTGGACAGGAAATTTAGGATTCTTACAGAAAGAGATCGTTGAAATTCCGATTGCCAATCAAAACTTTTGGTTCGGGGCAAATCCTGCAAGCGGGTTCTACGCACGTGTAATTGAGATCTCGGGGTCGGCTTCATTGGATGAATATCCCCAAAATGACGAGTTCAAAACGCAGTATACCGCTCCGGAAGTCATTGACGGGCCGTTCTTTGTTTGGATGACAACCAACAATAAGGCTAACGAGAACAAATGGAGGCTGGTAGATCAGAATGAAAATGTCATCTTCGAGCGAACAACTCTGACAAATGGTACTGATTACAAAGATACGTTTAACCTTTCACCAGGTTGTTATTCATTGATCCTTGAAGACAGCGATGACGACGGACTTGGATTCTGGTATTCTGCGCAGGTGGAAGGTGAAACAACCGGTTCCTTCAGAGTACGAAAAGTGTCAGGTGCCATGCAGGAAATTTTCCCTGCGGATTTCGGTTCTTACCACCGTTACAACTTCTCTGTTGGTTTTGCACTGAATTTGAATGAAGAAGTGAAGGATAATGAATTACTTGTTTTCCCGAATCCTTCTTCGGATAAAATTCGCGTAGAGTTGGTTGGTAATGTTGGAAGCAATGCAAAAATTGAAGTGATTGATATGAATGGACGTGTGGTGAAGCACCAGGCCGTTACCAATATCAATCAAACCTATGCAGCAGATTTCCAGGTTGGCGATTTGCAAGGTGGTTATTACCTGGTTCGGGTAAGCGGAGATAACGGTTCGGAAATAACACCGTTTGTGAAGCAATAAGGTCAAATTTTAGATAAACAGTAAGGGGCGCGGATTAATCGCGCCCCTTACTGTTTTATGCAAACTACTTCAATGCAGCCGCAATTTTATTAAATCCATAAGGAAGAACTCCCAATCCTAAACCATAAAGCACGTTTGTAAGGTTTCCTAAATCGACTTTTTCCGTTCCTGTAAAAGATTTATAGAAATAGAAAGTACAAATACAACAGGCCAAAGCAATGGATGTAATTCCACAGATGAATACAATTAACCTGCTTGTGCTTTGAGATTTTTGAGTATCTGCTTCCGTATCTGTTGCAGGCTGATTTAACGCATCTGTAGCTGCAGTAACCTGATCGGGACTTGTAAAAGCTTGCGGATTACTTTTGATAACGTCTGCTTTTGTTTCGAGTGTTTTTGCTGCCGCCGCTGCCACCGCTTTTTTCCTCTCGGCTACTGCTTCTTTATCGATCAGTATTTCACTTAATTTCACTCCGTCTTTCCGAAGTTTAAAAAAGATCATGAAAACAAGCACGCTGAAAAACGCAACGGGCAGGAAGGTGATGATGTCCTGAACGGCTTTACTTCCGACTGTTGTTACCGGCTTCACAATAGTGTTACCACTTTTGGCAGTTGTGTCAGTTACAGGTTTGTTTTGAGCCTGTACCGCATTTAAAAGGGATTTGTTATTTCGTTCAATGATTCTGCTGATTGTTGCGGAATCTGCTGCCTGAGCTGAACATACTGTACTTAGAGGCATTAGCACCAGTAAGGTGTAAAAGATGTAGTATTTCATAAATAGTGATTTTCGTCAAATTTAGTATTAAAAATGAAATAGCCGTAAAATTTGCCAATTTCATAAAACGAATTATCCGAAAATGAAAACCTATTTATTTGCGGTGAACTTCTTTAATTCGTTATACAACCGATTGGTAGGCAGCCCCATTACATTGGTATAGGTTCCTTCCATGCGTTTTACAGCTACATAACCAATCCATTCCTGGACACCGTAAGACCCGGCTTTGTCGAAAGGCATGTATCTTTCGATGTAGAACTTGATTTCTTCGTCACTGAGTGTTTCAAATTCCACTTCCGTTCTTTCAGAAAAAGAAACGCTTTTTGTTTTCGATCCGATAAAAACTCCCGTAATGACAGTGTGTTTTCTACCGGAAAGTTTTGAAAGCATTTGGCGGGCATCTTCATAATCGAAAGGTTTTCCCAGTATCTTTCCATCGAGTATGACCACCGTATCCGAGCAAATAACAGCTTCATGCTCCGTTAAATCAGGAAGAAGAGCGTCTGCTTTCAGTTTCGCTAAATATTCGGGTACTTCCTCGGCAGAAAGTGAGGGCGGGTAAATTTCTTCCGTGTCTTTTACACGTACTTCAAACTCAACACCGATACCAGCCAGAAGTTCTTTTCTCCTGGGAGATTGCGATCCAAGGATCCATTTTAATTCTTTCATAGAAAATACCAGTAAAAAGGCATACAGCAACCGATCAGCATGGTTACCTTCAAAATCAGGTCAATTCGCTTTAAATTGTTTCGTTCCGGTGTCTTAAGCAATAGCAAACAGCAAATGATAAGCAATAAATAGATCATAAATGAAGGCGCCATTACCCGGATGAATGTTTCGTTGAAAACGGAATATCCCTGGATGAGGAAGGGAAGAGAAGCGGCAATAATTGCCATCAAACTGATTAACGAGATCCATCTGGCTTTGTTAATCCCCAAAACGATCGGAATAGTTTTTGCCTTCAACAGAAGATCGCCTTCTACATCTTCCATATCTTTTACGATCTCACGAACGAGATTTAAACAAGAAGCAAAAAATGCG
>DJFP01000107.1:31581-37109 GCA_002432565.1 Flavobacteriales bacterium UBA5869 | reverse complement strand
GCGCTGTTTGGTCTCTTCCCGTTTGGCTTCGGTAATCCAATTGATATACTCTCTTTGGTGCGAAGGCGGGAACGACTCGAATGCCGCTTTCGCCTTTGGATTTACATCAAGTAAGGCGGTTAGCTCTTCAGGGATTTCTCCGACCGGTTTTTTGAATTTCGGATTCAATTCCCTCGGAATTGTTCCTTGTTCGATCAAGGCCATTGCTTCCAGGATATAAGCTCCGAGCTGGTCGTCTTTGGGTAAATCACTCATGGATGTGATCTTGCCTAAACTCCCCATTCCACCTTCTTCGGAACGTTTAAATATTCCATGAAGATCACTCATTTCGGAGTGCAGCCAAAATCCGAAAGAACAATGGTTTTTAAATGAAGCCATGCTGCACAGTATTTTTCCACGGTACATGAAAAAGGGCATACTCCACTTCATTCCTTCTTCTACTTCCGGACAAAAATTATGAATAAGCTCCCTTAAATGAAGCAGTATTTCCTGCGCAAATCCGGCCGATTTTGCAATGTATTGGTCAATTCGTTCTTCACGCGCTTTCATCGGTTTTCTTTTTACGGATTAAAAAATAAGCGATGTATCCAATTGGAATAAAAACGAATATACTTGCGATCCACATCCATTTTGCATGAGGCAAAATGAACAGGTTGATGAGAGTCAGGATGTTCAGTACTCCGACTGAGGCCAGCATGGGTTTTGGTGAAGTTCTTCCTGATATGAAAGTACTGACTATCGCAGCGATGAATGCCGCAACAATCCAGTTCATTACAACTACAATTTTGGCACCTAACGGAACTTCATTTTCCACAAAATCATTCATCAGAGCGCGGTCAGCAGGAAACGGGGCTTCCAGCGGAAAAAGATAATATGACATGCTTTCGCCAAGAGCTACGAAAAGTCCTCCGACGATGATTCCTACGATAATTGCAATGGTTCCTTTCTTCATATCGATATTGTTTCAAGTAAATATAGGGGAAAAAGCGGTTCCTTTAATTACGAAAGCTAATTATTGAACCGATTGATGTAATGAGTGTATGGGAATTATAAAACACGCTGAATTTTCTATTTTGTATCCAAATAGATTTTTTTAGCGTTAAACAAAAAAAACAAGCATGACCAAACTGTATTATTTAACGGCCTTTATTTTTATCATTTGTGCCTGCACATTTAACCAGGCACAGACATCTGTATCGAATGGGGAAGAAGTTCCGGATATAACAGCAGCATCGGATTATGACTCGGCGCGTTTTCTGAAAGTACTGCCTCAGCAAATTGAAGCCGTTAAAACGTATATCCGGAACAAAGGTGGGGTTTATTCCACTCAGAAAGCAATTTTGATTGATATGAAGATTCCCTCTAAGTATTTTCGCTTGTTCGTGGTTGATCTGAAAACAAATAAAATTATTTCGAAAGGATTGTGTGCGCATGGTTCTGGATCGGAAATTGCCGGAACCGATTCCCTTCAGTTTAGCAATATCCCGAATTCCTACATGACTTCTCTGGGTTTGTATAAGATTGGCAGTTCTTACCAGGGAAGTTTCGGAAAATCTTACAAACTGGCAGGATTGGAAAAATCAAACGATAAAGCCGCTGCAAGGGCGATTGTGCTTCATAGATACAGCTGTGTCCCGGATGAAGAGCAGTATTACCCGATCTGCAACAGTTTGGGGTGTGCTATGTTGTCGGAGAATTATTTTGAGGAGTTGATGCCGATTATAGACAAAGAACCCAAGCCGATGATTATGAAGATTTACTATTGAAATTATCAATGAATCCGAATTATCAATTATCAAGTGAAATACTCTTGATAATTCCAACATTTATAAATTGATAATTACTCCGATTTCATCTTCTCCTTGATCTCCTTCATAAAATCTGAAGCAAACACGAAGTCATTGATTTCCGGATTGTCCGTAGTAATAATCGATTTACGGTCTCCCTGCCACCAATTCTGACCTTTATTTATAAAGATAACGCTATCGCCGATCTCTATAACGGAGTTCATATCGTGTGTAATAACGATGGTCGTGATTTCGTATTCGTAAGTAATCTCACGGATGAGGTTGTCAATAAGGATCGAAGTCTGAGGGTCCAAACCGGAATTCGGCTCATCACAGAATAGATATTTTGGGTTCATGGAAATTGCTCGGGCAATGGCAATACGTTTCTGCATACCTCCGGAGCATTCCGCCGGGTACAATTTATTTCTTCCGGCCAGGTTTACTCGTTCCAAACAGAAGTTCACACGATCCTGCATCTCTTTCCTGCTCATTTTGGTAAACATGGTCAACGGGAACATAATGTTCTGCTCCACGGTCATGGAGTCAAAAAGAGCAGAGCCCTGGAAGAGCATCCCGATTTCCTGGCGGATCTCTTTTCGCTGCAGACGGTCCATTTTCGTAAAATCCCTTCCGTCATACAGTATCTGTCCTGAATCTACTTCGTGCAGACCAACAATGCATTTTGCCAATACGGATTTTCCGGATCCTGACTGACCTATAATAAGATTCACTTTTCCTTTTTCGAAGGCGGCACTCACATCTTTTAGAATATGATTGTCTCCAAAAGTCTTATTGACGTGTTTTACTTCGATCATTACAATAAGAACATTTGAGTTAAGAAGAAATTGGCGATCAAAATAGCCACACTTGCACTTACTACTGCTTCGGTAGAAGATTTACCGACATCCAATGCACCACCTTTTGTGTAGTAACCTTTAAACGATGCAATCGAAGTAATCAAAAATGCGAAAACCACTGTTTTTGTAAGCGCGTAGACAATATCACTGTCCCTGTAAAAGAAACGGATACCGTAAATGTATGTTTCTGTAGACGAGAGCCCTGAAAGTTTTAAAGACATCCAGCCACCGAGAAGACTCAATCCAATTGAGAAGATAATCAGGACCGGAAAGAATACCATTGCGGAAGTTACTTTAGGAAGTACCAGGTAGCTCAGGGAATTCACTCCCATAATTTCCAGTGCGTCGATTTGTTCTGTAACACGCATCGTACCTACCTCGGAGGCAATGTTAGATCCTACTTTACCCGCTAAAATCAGTGAGATGATTGTAGGGGAGAACTCCAAAATGGTAGATGAACGCGTGATGTATCCCACGGTGTAAGTGGGAAGGAGTGGATTGTCCATGTTGGAAGCTGTCTGTAATGCAATTACAGCTCCCATAAAGGCAGACATCAATGCAACGATCGGAAGTGATTTGATCCCGATAAGTTCCATTTCTTCAAAAAAGCGTCTGTAGAATATTTTCCATTTTTCTGGCTTCGAAAACACGATCCACATCATCATGAAATACTTGCCGATATTTTGTATTATTCCCATTTCGGATATAAAGTTAAAAGAAATCTGCTATCCACGGAATTGAAAATTGAAAATGTAAAAATTGAAAAGACTATATGAGATGTAAGGAAGCGTGTTTAAATCTTTTCAATTGTCAATTATCCATTTTCAATTAGGATTATTCACCAGGCCTGATTCATAACTTGTTCCGGATCTACGAATTCGGTATTGAAAACACGATTATCTTTGCATTCGTGGAAGTAAAACCAACCAAAAAGGAAAAGTATATCAGGCAGCTGAAACCTTACTTGCCAAGTGGTTTCGAGGAAATGGTGGCAGATTTATTACTCAGTCATCCGGTACGCTTTGCCATTACGAATCCCAGGGCTACTAAACTCGGAGATTACCGTGCTCCGATGCAGGGAGAAACTTTTCACCGTATTTCCGTTAATGGAAATTTGAATCCTTACAATTTCCTGATCACTACCCTTCATGAGTTTGCCCATTTGCGCACATTCATTCAGTTTGGTTTTAGAATCAAACCACACGGCGAAGAATGGAAATCCGAATTCCGGAAATTATTATGGCCTGCAATCCAAACCGGGCTGCTTCCAAAAGATATTGAGATCGCTTTAATGACCAGTCTCACCAATATGAAAGCTTCTTCATGTACAGACACACAGTTATCAAGAGTTTTGAGACAATACGATAAGCGGGAAGGCGGGGAGATTATTCTTGAAGAGATTCCAAAAAATGCTACTTTTGTTTTGCAGGGAAAAACCTTTGTAAAAGGGGAGTTGAGGCGTACCCGCTTTTTGTGTACGGAAGTACCTTCAAAGCGCCAGTTCTTGATTCATTCACTTGCTACTGTTCAACTTTTAGAAAACATACATGAAAGATAATTACTGCGTGATTATGGCCGGCGGAATCGGAAGTCGTTTCTGGCCGATGTCAACCGTTCAGCGACCAAAGCAATTCTTAGACGTTCTTGGAATAGGAAAATCCCTGTTGCGAATGACTTTTGAACGTTTACTGCACATTGCACCGGCTGAGAATATTTACATCGTAACCAACGCGAATTATTTTTCTTTGGTAAAAGAACAGCTTCCCGAGTTGAGTGACGGGCAGATCCTCACCGAACCGGAAAGAAAAAATACAGCTCCCTGCATTACTTATGCAGCAGCTAAAATCCATGCCATTAATCCGAACGCAACTTTGGTTGTTGCTCCTTCCGATCACTTGATCCTGAAAGAGGATAAATTCACGGAGATCGTAAATACTGCGATTGCAACGGCAAATAAGGAAGACCGTTTGGTGACTTTGGGTATCAAACCAACACGACCTGATACCGGGTATGGCTACATCGAATTTATTGAAGACGGGGATATCCTTCCCGGACAAGTAAAAGATGTGAAGCATTTTACTGAAAAACCGAATCGTGAACTGGCTGAGATTTTCCTGAGAAGTGGAAATTATTACTGGAATTCCGGGATTTTCATCTGGCGTGCAAAAACCATTTTGAATGCATTGGAGAAATTCAAGCCGGAGCTATACCATTTGTTTACCGATGAATCACAGAAATACAACACCCCGGAAGAACAAGCATATGTAAATGCTTCTTTTGCTGCCTGCGAAGACATTTCGATTGATTTTGCAGTCATGGAAAATGCGAAGAATGTGGATGTGGTCTTGTCTAATTTCGATTGGTCGGATTTAGGGACCTGGGGAAGTTTGTACTCACACCTTGAAAAGGATTACAACGGAAATGCAGTTATCGGAGATCACGTTCACATGATCAATTCGGAGAATTGCATTGTAAACCTTCCGAACAACAAGCTGGCTTTGATCCAGGGACTGGAAGGATATATCATTGTGGAATCGGACAATATGCTGATGATCCTGAACCAGCACGACGAACAGAATTTGAAGAAATACATGGCTCCGATGGAAGAAACGAGCCCGGAATTCTTCCCGAANNTAATAAGAAAAAACACATAGAAACAGAGGTCACATAGTCTGATTATCCTTATATTATCACAAATTCTATTCGGTAATAAAAATTAACTATGTGCTTTATTTGTTCTATGTGGTTCAAATAAAAAAAGGATTGTCTTTTGGACAACCCCTTTTGCTGTAAAGGTTGGTTTTTACGGTCTGTTATTGTATTCGCGTAATAGATCGAAGTAGCTTAAAGTTTCCATCACAACAACACCGCCTGTGGTATCTCC
>DJFP01000107.1:0-31574 GCA_002432565.1 Flavobacteriales bacterium UBA5869 | reverse complement strand
TTGATCACATCGCCCTTGCGCGCTCCACGAAAAATCAATTCGCCATCATCTGTTAATTTTACGTCAGAAGAAATTGCAGCAACCATTTGTTTGGCATCGAATTTTACCGGCATGTGTTTGATGTCCTTGGCTACCAATTTGGTTTCGGGAGCAACGCCTTTCGTTAACCTATAAATGGGTTCTGAAATTACAATTTCCGGAATTTCAGTAGCATTTGCCTGGGCAACCAGTCCATTATCCCCGAAACCGTCGGGAGATACTTCTACCATTTGTTTTGAATAAGTTGTATCTCCCTCATAAATAAAGTAAACCCGGTAACTTCCGGCAGGAACAGCTGAGATTCTAAAACGACCGTCTTCGTCAGTTACTGCTTTGAATAGTTGATCTCCTCGTGAGGTTACGGCATAAGCTCCGAAAATTCCTTCTTTCTTATTCGGAGTTGTAAATGTCCCGATGATATCGCCGAATGTGTTTTGAGCGAAAGTTATTCCTGTCAGGAATAAAGCTGCGATAAATGTGATTGTTTTCATGATCTGAATTTTTTAATTGATTTCTATAGAGATGTCCATCAATTAAAAATTCCATAAATCCATATAAAAAAAGTAGGGACGCGATGCGTCGCGTCCCCACAGATTGTTTTTTTTATGAATGATTTTAATTACAAGGATTCAGCCACCACCTCTTTTACATCCGGTAAGTGCTGTTTCAATAAATTCTCGATTCCGCCTTTCAGGGTTGCTGTACTGGAAGGACATCCGGAGCATGCGCCACGAAGTGCAACCGTAACCGTTCCTTCTTCGAATCCTACAAAGTCAATTGCGCCGCCGTCGCCTTCAACTGCCGGACGAACATATTCGTCGAGCAAAGCACGGATCGCATCATCGTATTCGGACGGAGCATATTCTTTTAACGGTTTTGACTCATCCGCATCTGCTGGTTTGGATTTTGCAACCGGCATCTGGATTAAAATATCTTTTCCTTCAACGATCCAATTTTTGATGAATTCGCGTAACTCCATGGTTATGAAATCCCAGGAAATGGTATCGTTCTTAGCAATGGTAACAAAGTTTGCTGTGATGAAAACCGTTTTTACGAATGGAAAATGGAATAATTCTTCCGCAAGAGGAGAATAATTTTTTGCGTCTGCACCTGAATGAAATTCAACCGACTCACCGTTGATTAGCAAATATTTATTTGCCACGAATTTCATTGTGTTTGGATTAGGAGTCATTTCGACGTATACTGTAACGGGAACTGATGTCATGATGTTTGTCTGTTTATTTTTTACAAAGATACTTCAAATTGAAATAAAAAGACTGAAGATGAAAGACAATAGACATAAGACTGATTTTTTTGTCTATTGTCTTAAGTCTAAGGTCTATTGTCTGCTTCTGTCTTTTTCAATTATTCGGATGGTTCTACGTGAACGAGAATATCTTCGATTTCGGGAATTTCATTCATCAAATGTTTTTTCAGGTTGTGGGCGATGGTATGGCCTTCGTGTACGCTCAGGTTTCCGTTCACATGAATATGCAGATCAACCCAATAGCGCATCCCTGATTTTCTGACCAAACATTTTTCCGTGTCAATAATTCCGGAAACTTCTTTTGATTTCTCACGGATTACGAGTATGAAATCGTCGTAAAGATGTTCATCCATAATTTCGCCCAGTGCAGGACGGAAAATTTTGTAGGCATTGTACAAAATGATCGTAGAAGCAATCAAAGCCGCCCAGTCATCAGCCTGAGCCCAGGAATCACCTTTATAAACTGCAATGGCAATCCCTACAAATGCACAGGCCGAAGTAATGGCATCGCTGCGGTGATGCCAGGCATCCGCTTTCAGGGAGGTGCTTCCGACTTCTTCCCCGGATTTGGAAACGAAACGAAAGAAAAGTTCTTTGGTTAGAATAACGCCTCCAATGAACCAAAGGGTGTAAGAAGCGGGAGCTTTGTGAGGTGTTTGAATATTGTGGATACTCTCAATAATGATCAATGTTGCTGATGCAACCAGGAATCCAACTACAACGAAGGTGATCAGGGGTTCAACTTTTCCATGTCCGTAAGGATGGTTTTCGTCCGGCGGACGTTTGGCATAACGGAATCCCACAATGACCAGGGCCGAGGCAAACACATCTCCGGTTGATTCGATGGCATCGGCAATTAAAGCATAAGAGTTCCCGAAATACCCGACAAGTGCTTTCACCACGGCCATAACGAAATTGCCGATTAAACTGAACCAGGCAGTTTTTTCTGCTTTCTCATGATTAACACTCATTTTTGGGTGTCTTGACAGTTTTTACAAATTCCGGAGATCGTAAAAAAGGTCTCTTCAGCCTGAAATCCTTCAGGTAGTGAAAAGGATGGGACTACCTGATCCAAACAAGTTAACTCACTGCAAATTCTGCAACTAAAATGAATGTGTTCGTGACCATGGTCGTGTTTGTGGTTACATGAAGAACATGCTGCATAATTCACCACGCCGTTTACGTTGACAATTTTGTGGATCAAGCCATCATCCAACAAACGGTCCAATACCCGGTAAATCGTTACCCGATCACACAAACCGTTCAATTTGTGTTGAATAGCAGGTTGAGACAACGCCACGTTTGAGTCATTAATGAGTTCCAGGATAGCACTTCTGGCTGCTGTGTTTCTTGTTGTCTTCATATTGGATTTACCGGTAACAAAAGTACGAAGTTTAATCAGTTGGCATTTCAAGTTACTTGTTTTTTATGAATTTATGCGAACTTCTTTTTTTGTATTTTTGATTCCGATGAAGCGGATTTTGCAAATAAGTATGATTGTTGTGGTACTGATGGGAACCATCGGTGTTCCTTTCTATCAACATACTTGTCTGCATGAAAACCGCGTAATGCAGTCCGTTTTTGTTCCTTCGAATGAATGTTCGGAAGAACATATGAAGACCGAACAACCCGATTGTTGTTCAACAGTGCAGGCGAGCGCTTCCGACAAGGAAACAATCTCAGATAATTGCTGCCTGGATGAGGTTTCAAACTGGCAGTTCTCTTTTTTCTTCTTCCAGGATGCTCATCCTGTTTTTGCTGAAGCTCTGGAAGAAATTTCCATTCTTTCTTTTATTCCGCAGTTTGAGACTGTTTGGACAAGTGAGGACAAAGAACTGTTTTCCGGATCTGATCCGCCCGCTCTAACCAGTCTTGAACGATTAACTCATTTGTGTATTTGGCGTCTGTGATTCCTTCCTTTTTGTTATAAAAAGTGAAGTAGAATTAAACGTTAAAAACAATGAAGTATCTATTAATTGGTTTTTTCCTGTTTTTTCTTTCATACAGCCAAGCCCAGCTTCAGGGTATTGTATTTGGAATAAAAAATGGTGGAAAAACGCCGCTTAAACAAGCAAAAGTTATTTTAAGAAAAGCTCAAACCCAGGTTTATAGTGAAGAAAACGGGCGATTTGAGCTTGTATTGCCTAAAGATCTGCCGGATGTTCTCGTAATTTCGGCTCCGGGATATGAGAGTGATTCCGTTATTGTTACTAAAGACGACCGTTTTTCCGGATTGGAAATCATCCTTTTTGAAGTGGATGAATTGGATGAGGTGGTTGTTGAATTCAAACAGGACTCCAAAAACTTTTCACGCTTAAAACCTTTGCAGGTTGAGAATCTGGGAGAGGGAGAGTTTAAAAAAGCAGCCTGTTGTAATTTATCCGAGTCCTTTGAAACAAATGCAACAGTGGATGTGAATTTCACAGATGCGGTTTCCGGGGCAAAGAAAATCCAGTTATTGGGACTGGATGGTGTTTACACACAATTGCAAATGGAGAATATCCCCTTCTTAACCGGTTTGGAAAGCAGTTTCGGTTTGAATTCCGTTCCGGGGACCTGGGTCGAATCAATCCAGATTACCAAAGGAACAGGTTCTGTTGTGAATGGCTATGAATCCATGGCCGGACTGATCAACGTTGAATTCCGAAAACCGGAAACCATGCAGCGTCTTTTTATAAATGGTTATGGAAATTACCTGGGAAGGGCAGAGCTGAATGTCCATGGTGGACAGATCATCAACGATAAATGGAGTACGGGAACTTTTGCACACGTTTCCACCCTGCAAACCGAATGGGATTTTAACAAGGATGGTTTTCGGGATGTGCCCCTCAGTAAATCCGGGTCATTTATGAATCGCTGGAACTATGAAGGCAAGAAGTTCGAATCCAAATTCGGTGTCAATGCCTACTATGACCAAAGATTGGGTGGACAGCTTTATGGGGTTGCTAACAGGTACCGGGCTGAGACAACCAATCAGCATGCAGAGTTCTTTGCAAAAACCGGATTTTTGTTCCCGAATAAACCATATCACAGTTTGGGAATTGTTTACCAGTTCAAATACCATCAAGCAGATGGATTGTATGGTTTGAGAGGTTTTGGCGGAAGAGAACTACGCGGATATGTGAATGCTATCTTTGACGGAATTTTCGGAACAACGGCCCATAAATACAAACTGGGAGTTTCCGCTGTTGGACAAGATTTGCAGCAGCATATCGATTCAATGAATTTCAACCGCAATGTGATTACTCCGGGAGCATTTTTCGAATATACCTACACAGGAACACGTTTGGTTTTAGTAGCCGGAATGCGGGCAGATTATCAAACAGCATTCAGTGACCAGAAGGAAAAATTCCAATTCTCACCGCGCGTCCATGCAAAATGGACCCTGGATGAATTTACAGATTTGCGCGTAACGACCGGAAAATCGTGGCGACTTCCAACTCTCGTAATGGACAATTCTTCCCTGCTTGCTACATCCAAAGCGTGGATAGTAACCAATAGCAATGAACAGGAAGAAGTTTGGAACTCCGGATTATCGGTGATGCGCAGTATGAGATGGTGGAATCGCGCGGCAAGCATATCCGCTGATTTCTACCATGCCCGTTTTAACAAACAATTGATTATTGACAGAGAGCAGTCAACGGATTCTATTTTCTTCGGCTTCCAGCGAAATGTCTCCAGGAGCAGTACCTTCCAAACCGAATTGAGCTTCATGCCGTGGAAAACGATTACTTTCCGATTTGCTTATAAATTCCTGGAGGTAAAGGCAGATTATGCCGGAAGTTTGAGACAGCAGGTCATGATTCCGCAACACCGCGGGTTGTTTAATGTGGCCTTTGCAAGCAGAAATAAAAAATGGGAAGTGGATGGTACGATTTCTGTATACAGTCCGATGCGTCTGCCGGATGTTACTTTACCGGATGGTTCGCGTTTAACGAATGAGAAAAGTAAAGCGGTACCGGTTGGATTAGCTCAAATTACGCGTCATTTCAAACGCTGGGATGTATATGTGGGTGGTGAGAACTTGTTTAACTTCAAACAAAAGAACCCGATCATTAGTGCGGATAATCCGTATGACCCGACTTTCGATGCAACCCGTGTTTGGGCTTCCGTAATGGGGACAGTGGTTTATGCAGGATTCAGGTATGAAATCCAACGGAAAAAAGAAAAGAAGTAAATATTTAATTTAAAAATTGAAAGAGATGAAAAATAGTTTGTTAATGTTAGCCCTTTTGTTTGTAAGCAGTTTCGCATTTAGTCAGAAACCCGCTGCAAAAACAGAAACAGTGGTGATCATGACCAGCGCTGAATGTGATGAGTGTAAAGAACGCATCGAAGGCGCGTTGAATTATACCAAAGGAGTGAAATTCGCAGAATTAGATGTACCGTCGCGAAAACTGACCGTAAAGTTCAAAAATGATGTGATTACATTGGCGGAGATCAAAAAGCAAATTTCAGCGCTTGGGTACAATGCCGATGAAGTTTTGGCTGATCCGGCTGCTTTTGAAAAATTACCGGCTTGTTGTAAACCGGGTGGTATGGAACACATCCAGCACGATTAACGATCGTTGACTTATTTTAGAATAAATATGAATCCTGGTTTCTTTCGTGGAACCGGGATTTTTTTATCCCCCGATCTTTAAAGAACCACCATCATTAAAGGAAAGAATAAACAAGATTATTATTAGCAATGGCATTGTTGTTTGTGCGAGATCTGTAAAAAGTAACTTGATATTCCCGGTTTTCACATGTTTTATAATGACAACAATGCTTGTCCATAGCCAGAACACCAAAACGGCAATTCCGGTGACAATGGCGTGACCAAGTATGTCCAAAAAGTCGTGTTGTATGACAAATGCGAGAATGAAGCTCATCATTGAACTTCCCAGGTAAACCATCGATACAGGAAATAGTAATTTGTTTCCAGGTTGTTTGATCAGGCGATGGAACCAGGTGATGCATAAAACAAAAGCGATTAAATTCAGGATGAGTGCCATGTTGTGGTATTAGTTCGATAAATATAATTCATATTTCCAATTTCTTCTACCAATGGTTTATATTCGTGAAAATAGAATTTGATGACACATTTTTCTCTGCTTTCTAAGTATGCATTGTCTCTGCCAGAGGCGACGGAAGAACCGCATTTCGAAAAACGATCTTACCGGGTTAAAAAGAAGATTTTTGCAACGGTAGATGAAAAAGAGGCATTTTTCGTGGTGAAACTAACGGCCATGCAGCAATCCGTGTTTTGCAAATGGGATGAAAGCGCTTGCCATCCGGTTCCCAACAAATGGGGATTGCAAGGTTGGACAAGGGTCTATTTTGAAAAGGTGGATGAAGATTTTCTGAAGGATATTGTAAAGACATCGTATTCCAACGTGGCACCGAAGACGTTGGTGGAGTCGCTAACAAACAAATAAAATGGGTTACTCCTCATTCTTCTTAAACATACCACCCACTTCTTTGGATATGCGCTGAATGGTCTCCACACCCGCTGCAATCGGGCTTCCGCTCATGTCATCATACGCTGCGTAAGAAAGATCTGCCGCACTTTGTGAAGGATAAATGAAAATGTGATCGAGTTTCGTATTTTCCTTTTCCATGCGCTGAGGTAAAGATTCCATACCAGTAAACGCAGAAACTGAACCTGGCCGTGCAAAAACGGAAACAAACAGGTGATGTTCGTTGAAATCAGGCAATTTTTCGAGCATGTCTTCCGGGGATTCGATCGGGAAATGAGTCAAATCCGCACTGAATTTCCGGTATGTGCGATAAGCCTTCACTTTTTCAAATGTTTCCCGTGTACTGTAAACATCTATGTCTACATTCAATTCTTTCGAAATGCGCATCACTCGTTCCAGCCATTGNNGAAAACGAATGATCGAAACGGCAAAAGAAAACCGTTTTTTCGCAGACACTCAATAAATGATCGCGGTCATCACCAATTAGTTTTTTGAAGAGGTTGGATTTAGAGTTGTCATTGATCAATACAATGTCCGCTACCAATTCCTTCGAAACACGTGCAATTCCGCTGGATAGGTTGTGATCGATCGTAGCCATGGCATGTACGTTGATCTCACCGCTGTTGTAATGGGTAATAAAATCATCGATGTGTTTCCTCGAACGGCGGATCCGCATTTCTGCTTCCTCGTCATTTTCCAAAACACTTACCACTGAGATCGGGTTCATGACCGTGCGGTCTGTGATCAGCACAGAAAAATCCAAGAGGGCTTCATTTCCCATCAATTCATTGGCTGCCACCACCACGTGCTGACTGCGCATGGAAGGTCCTTCCAAAGGTTCGTTTTTCGTTTGCAGGATCCGGAGTTTTTTACCTCCGTTTTCTGTCACAAAGGAAGCTGTCATACTGGTAATAAGAATCAGGATTACTGTTCCGTTCACAATATCGATGTCCAGGATCTTC
This sequence comes from Flavobacteriales bacterium UBA5869, assembly GCA_002432565.1. Taxonomy (GTDB): domain Bacteria; phylum Bacteroidota; class Bacteroidia; order Flavobacteriales_D; family Crocinitomicaceae; genus Fluviicola. The sequence continues at coordinate 23,844 of DJFP01000107.1, read as the reverse complement.
ATGTTGTATCCTACATTAATAACGGCCAGTGTTGCAGCAGCGTGTGCGGTGCTTAATCCAAAGATCACTTGTCGTTCCGGACGAGTCATCTTGAAGATCAATTGTGTGATCAAAGCTGCCAGGAACTTACTGAAAATGGCAAAAGCACTCAAAATTCCGGCAACAGCCCAGGCCCACGGTTCATTTGCCAATGCTTTTACATTCACAACCATTCCAATGGAGATCAGGAAGAATGGAATAAAGAGTGCATTTCCGATGAATTCGATTCGGTTCATCAGTGTGGAAGAATGCGGGATGAGACGGTTCATGACTAAACCTGCAACGAATGCTCCGATTATTCCTTCGATTCCTGCTACCTCGGCTAAGAATGCGGCAAAGAAGAGAATCGAAAGTACGTAAATGAACTGCGAAGATTTTTCAGATTCCAGTTTGCTCAAGAACCACCGGGAAATCTTGGGAACTCCCCAAAACATGATCAAACTGAAAATGGAAAGCGTGATTCCCAAATGAACCAAAACACTGGTGTTAATTACCCCGTTATCCGATCCGGAAATAACAGCAAGGATGATTAAAACCGCAGTGTCTGTAAGAATCGTTCCGCCGATTGCAATGGCTACCGCCTCCATTTTGGATATTCCGAATTTGGAAACGATCGGGTAGGCAACCAGTGTGTGGGTTGCGAACATGCTTGCGGTTAGCAAACTTGCCATTTCATTTAAACCAAGTGCATACCTGCAGGTTGGATAGCCCAATAAAAGCGGAATGAAAAAGGTCAATGCTCCAAAGGCCAAAGATTTGTTGCGGTAGCGTTTGAATTCCTGCATATCCAGTTCCAAACCGGCCATGAACATGATGTAAAGCAACCCGATTTTGGCGAACATGTTTACAAAACCGGTTTTCATGTTGGCTTCCGAGATTAATTGGAAACCGTTCGGACCAATGATAACTCCGGAAATAATCAAACCGATCAATGCAGGGATTTTCACTCTCCTCAAAATAATAGGAGAAAAAAGAATGATTAACAGGAGTATTGAAAAAGTAAGAATGGGGTTTTCCAAAGGCAAAGTAAATTCACCGATGAGGTTTTGGAATTCTTTGGAAAATTGTTCAAATAACCCGTTCATCCTTTTGGAATATCTTCAGCAAAAGTAATCGCAATTTCCATCTGAAACAGATTCTGTCGACCGGAAGATTAAAAAAACTTTTTTTTCAATTCAGACAGTCGTAGTTTTGGCATCGTTTTTGAAAACCGACTTTTAAATTTAATTTATTACCTCATGAAACATTTTTTTACTTTTTTGACCTTATTGTTCCTTTCTCAATGGACAATTGCTCAGCAGAATACAAACCTGGTATTTTTTTCCGAGCAGGGACAGCAATTCTACATCATACTGAATGGAATTCAGCAAAACCCGAACCCTGAAACGAATGTACGGGTTACAAACCTTATCCAGCCTTACTACAAGGTAAAGGTGAAATTTACGGATGGAATGACTCCGGATATTGATAAGACATTGAACTTTAATCCGGGAACTGAAACGACTTATTCTATCAAAAGTAACAATAAAGGGGAGATTGTTTTGAGATGGATGAGTGAAGTTCCGATTGCACAGGCTCCAAGACCGATTGCAGGTCAGAATGTTATCGTTTATCACGATACACCTCTTTCGACTACGGTTACTCAAACAACAGTTATTTCCAATACCACTTCAAATCCTGGAACTTCAGAACAAATGAATGTTGGGATCAATGTGAACGATCCGATGATGGGTGGAACGGGAGCAAATATTAACATGAACGTCAATGTGAGCGAAACAGGGATGAATACCCAAACTCAGAGCACAACAACGACTTATTCCACAACAACTACCACCACTTCCGGAAATGTAGGAACCGTTCAGACCGGAGGAACTGTTGGTACGGTGCAAAATGGTTACGTAATGCCGGGTTATAACGGAAATGTAGGTTGTAACGGGTACCCGATGAGCGAAAGCCGCTTCAATGAAGTGGTTAAATCCATCGAAGCGAAATCTTTTGATGATTCCAAATTGACTATGGCGAAACAAGTGATCAATACAAATTGTATGACTAGCGCACAGGTAAAGCGATTGATGTTGTTGTTCAGTTTTGAAGATACGCGTTTGGATTTGGCTAAATACGCTTACGGATACACTTACGATATAGGGAATTACTACCAATTGAATGACGCATTCACATTCGAATCAAGCATTGATGAATTGAATGCTTATACCAGTGGATTCACAAGATAAGAATTGAGATAAGAATTTGAAATCCCGTTTTGAGAGATCAGAGCGGGATTTTTTTGTTGATTAAAATTATTGTTTGAAATTACTGATTCCCATTTTTAATTTTAGAAGCTAAAGCTGGAAACAGATTTTTTGAAGCACCATTTCCTTTTTTTTAGATAATAATAGTCGCTCGTAAAATAGGAGACAGATCCCGGCGAGCGTGTTTCGAAACGAATAACAAATTGATTTTTTGCTTCATTAAAAACGGGTGCATAAATGTACAGGCAGGAATCTGTTTCCTCCGAAACAAATAGTCCGTAATCTGGCTTAATTGGGAATTCTTTCCAAAGAATTTTCTTGCCAAAAGAAAATTCCTGAAAAAGTGAATCGGATTTGAAACCGTTTTCTGCAGTAAGGGCTTGCTCAAACACCGGAATTACTTTCTTGGTCTTATTATATCGAAGCCTGATCTCCGAACGGATGATGTTTTGAACATATAAAGAGTCGTAAGCTGATTGAGAAAAGGAATAACTCTTCATCAGGGCGAAAACAAGTAAGAGTAGTATTTTCATAAGTGTTTAATTGGTTAATAAGTATGAATAATACCCAAAGAATTCGCGGAAACAGGAATAAATATCGCGCATTTCAAAATAATCGCAATGCGCTCCGGACACATTTTGTACTCCATTATTCCTGAAAGCTAATTTCGCCCGGGAAATATGATGGTATTGGCTCACAACGACTACGTTTTTTTGAGTGCCGAACTTTTTGATGAAATTCAGGGTTGTTTGTTGGGTATTGTTTCCTTGATTGTCTACTACAATTTTTTCAGCAGGGATTCCTTGTTCAATCAAATATTCCTTCATTTTAGTTCCTTCATAGAATCCTTCTTTGCCCAGTCCACCGCTTACGAATAATACATCGGTCAAAGAATCACGGTATAATTGAATTCCGCGGTCTAGACGCGCTTTTAATCTTTCTGAAAGCGTGCCGTCTTCATGGACTGTGTTTCCGTAGATCACTGCAACGTTGGCTTTGGTGTTTTCATCTGTTAATCCATCCGTTAGAACAATTACCTGATGAATTCCGAACCAAAGAAGAAAACCGTAAAAGATCCGTTTGATTATTTTTTTAGACATGTTGAGGTTGTTGTTTTATATCCTTTGAAGTCAGTTTGATTTCTTTCGTAAAGCAGTGAGTAATTTTCTGTAAACTGAATTTTCGAGATTATAATTCTTAGACAAATTAAGTGGTGGATTGAACTTTTCAATTAATAGTACTTCCATTGCATTTGTATCTTCGGTGGTTAAATAACAGAAATCAAGATTTGAAATCATCCATTCGGTTAAAATCAATTCATCCTCAACGGTGAACTTAGTTTTTCCATCGATTCTAGTTTTGCTTCGCGGGATTTTTTGAAGTCCCATCAAAGAGCCGATGCTTTTTCGTAAGGTTGAGGATCCGGCATTTCCATAAAAATGTTGTTTGAAATCTCTTCTACGCAGACTTTTGTTTGAGATTCCCACATAAATGATTTCCCGACCATTTAATTTTTGACAATTGTAAAAACAATCAACATTAGGAAGCCTGGCTCCGGATTTAAGCAGAAAAAGGTAAACTCCCTTTTCATCCGGAATTTCATCTGCTGAATTTTTCAGGGAATCAAAATGTTTAAAATGTTCCAGGTTTATCATGTCGGACGCCAATTTAAACAAACCTTTCGAAAGTTGTATAAATGAGCAGTAAGTGTAGTTAATTTGATTAATCTATAAACTTAATAGAATACTAACTTCTGTTTTTTCAACATTCGCGAATCAATTTCTTTTTTTTCACTAATTTCGCACCCATAAATTTTATACTCAAGGACTATGTCATACTTGTTTACCTCAGAATCTGTTTCTGAAGGACACCCGGATAAAGTAGCGGATCAGATTTCAGATGCGCTAATCGATAACTTTATGGCTTTTGACCCAACGTCAAAGGTCGCATGCGAAACACTAGTAACAACAGGTCAGGTAGTCTTGGCCGGAGAGGTAAAAACAAATACGTATTTGGACGTTCAGTCGATTGCACGTGATGTAATCCGCAAGATCGGTTACACGAAGTCCGAATACATGTTCGAAGCGAACTCTTGTGGAATCCTTTCTGCGATCCACGATCAGTCTTCGGATATCAACCAGGGAGTTGACCGTAAAGTTTCCAANNGCAACGAAAGAAACTGAAAATTACATGCCGTTGGCTTTGGATTTGGCTCACAACATTCTTCAGGAATTGTCTAAAATCCGTAACCACGAACCTCATATCATCGGTTATTTGCGCCCGGATGCAAAATCCCAGGTAACAATTGAGTATTCAGATGACAATGTTCCACAACGTATCGATACAATCGTAGTTTCTACACAGCACGACGATTTCGGAACGGAGGCAGACATGTTGAAAAAAATCAATGAAGATATCGTGAACATCGTAATTCCTCGTGTAAAAGCGAAATTGAAGCCGGAATTGCAGGCGTTGTTCAACGACCAGATCACTTACCACATCAATCCAACAGGAAAATTCGTTATCGGAGGTCCTCACGGAGATACAGGTTTGACAGGTCGTAAAATTATCGTAGATACTTATGGTGGTAAAGGTGCTCACGGTGGTGGTGCTTTCTCCGGAAAAGATCCTTCAAAAGTAGACCGTTCTGCAGCTTACGCTACACGTCACATCGCTAAGAACCTGGTTGCGGCTGGTTTGTGTGATGAGGTTTTGGTACAGGTTTCTTACGCAATTGGTGTTGCTAAACCTTGTGGTTTGTTCATCAACACTTACGGAACTTCTAAAGTAAACATGACGGACGGAGAGATCGCTAAGAAATGTGCTGAGATCTTTGACATGCGTCCTTACGCAATAGAGCAACGTTTGAAATTGAGAAACCCGATGTACTCTGAAACTGCTGCTTACGGACACATGGGACGTAAGAACGAAGTAGTGAAGAAAACATTCAGCGCGCCGGATGGATCTCAGGTAGTGAAAGAAGTAGAATTGTTCACTTGGGAAAAATTGGATTTCGTAGATAAAGTAAAAGCTGCTTTCTCTTTGTAAGAAATAGCAACGTTAAAATAATTTGAACCCTGACTCCCGACGATCCTGTCGGGACGTCAGGGTTTTTATTTTTGTTACTTTTTGGAAGGTTTGTATTCTAATGGAAACAAAGTCATTGAAGTTGGTTGAAATGACGAGTAGTTATTTGGTAGTTTGGTGAAATCACATCTGTTTTGCGGGTGTGATTTTTTAATTCATACAATTTTGACGAATTTAACAAAATTACCGTACAAATCCGACGGTAAATTTGTATCTTTCGAATAACTTGTAACCGGAAACTATGATGCTGAATGAAAGTAAAAATAATAGAAGTTGACTCGGGCCAACTAATTGGTGCAGAAATTCGGGAAGGAGATAAAAAGGAAATGCCTTCGCTAGCTGACGGTTGGTCTTTTAATTTTAATAAACATATTCTATCAAAGGGAAAACGGGCATTTGTCCTGGTAAAAGAAGATTCTCCAACTGTTATTGAAGGATGTATGATCTTTTCGAATCATGAAACTTTTGGACCGTTCATGGATTACCTGGAAGTAGCACCTCATAATTTGGGGAGCAAGGGAAAATATAAAGGAGTTGCCGGTTGCTTGATTGCTTATGCTTGTGGGTTGAGTTTGTATGAAGTGGATTCGCCGGATAAAGGGTTTCTTACATTTGAAGCTTTCAGTGAAGATGAGAACGTACAGAACCGTTTGGAGAAAATGTATCGAATAAAGTATAAAGCGATCATGAATCCAATGGGATATATGGAAATTCATCCAGATGTAAGCAAAGAGCTTGTAAAGGAATATTTGAATGATGAGAAGGAGTAAAAGTTGGTTTAATAAAAGATTATAACATGAAAAAAGATAAGATTGATAGAGATTTTGATGATGTTATCGGGAATCCTTATCACGAGCATCAATTGACTAAAGCGGAACACGATCAAATCCGGAAATACCGAGAGGATTTATATAATAACAGATCGAAGGAAGATAAAATTGATGATATTTTAACCGGGTTTAGGTTTGCGCTTAGAGATTATGCTGAAAACGATAACCCTGAAGAAATTGTTCAATTAGGAGATTTCTTGTATAAATTATTAGACCGGATAAAAGTTCGAAAGGGAGCCTTTGCAGAATATATTGAAATCTCTCCCCGAAATATTAATAAGTACTTTAACGGAGAGCGTAAGTTTACGGTAGAACATCTTTTGAAGCTGGAAAAAGTATTCAATGTGCATGCCGAAATATTGCTGGAAATCCAGGTCAAAAATGAATTGATCCAAGCGAAAAAGTCTCACAAAGGTGAATACGATAACTATAAGTTGGAAGATCTCTTAATGGCTTAATGGATGAAGATGTTGTGGATTTCTCATCTTACAACATCTTCGAAGCCTGAACCCACTTCAATTCGGCATAACTTACTTTATCTCCCAATTCCTCTTTGATAGCTCCAAGCGTTTTTCCTTCGGAGCCTTCCAGGTACGATTCGATCTCACTGATGCGTTTAGGATCAAGAACAGCTGTAATATCGATCTTTTCCTGCTGGATCAGCTTGGCAAAATGACCTTCGATAGTCGTAAGTCCTAATTGGCGTTCGTTCGCAATTTGTTCGATAGTTTTTCCTTCTTCGAAAAGTTCGAAGGTAACTTCATAGGTGTTTTTCTTAATCGCTTTTTCTTCTTTAGCTTCTTTTTTGGGTTTTACCAATTGAAGTACATCCGTAAAGTCTTCTTCCATCATCTCATCCATCATGGATCGGTTTGCCCGCAATTCCTGCTGGATGCTGTGGCTTTTCGCGATCACGTAATTGGTTATTTCAGTCGAACGTACCGTTTCTTTCGTAAATGGTTTTTGGTTCACAACCGCTTCCATTAACAAGCGGCCCTTCATCAGGCGGTGAACAACTGCTACAACTTCCTGTTCCAATTCTTCCAGTTCTTCGAAATAACCTTTCGTTTTTTTGATCTTAGCCACTTCATAACGCCGTTTCATGATTGAATAGACCTGTGAGTCCAACGGTTTGAAAAAATACTGGTAAGCAGCTTGCACGCGTTCATGGATAAATTCCCATTCCGGTTTTTCTTTGGAGAATAAGTTTGCGAGCTGATTTTGGAATTTTCGTGCCGCATCAAAAGTGGCCTGAACTGTTTGGAGCTGGTTTGCTACCCAGGATTTGTCTTTCCCTTTTTCTGTTTTTGGTCCCTGGTTTTTAAAACCCAATTCGAAAGTCGCCCATTTAGTGGTGTAATCATACCAGTCGAATGCCTGGACAAGACTGTTGTAAACAAAACGCGCTGTTTCCTGGTCGAGGTACAACTTCATGCGGTCTTCCGGAGCTTTGTTGGATGAATAAGAAACGACCTGGTGATCATTGACCAGACCATTCATGGAAAGTGGTTTTAATAGAACAAGTCCTTCCAGACTTCGCAGCCTGGATAGCGCTACATAAGCCTGGCCGGGAGCAAACACATTCGAAACATCCAGAACTGCTTTATCAAAAGTTAATCCCTGGCTTTTGTGGATCGTAATTGCCCACGCCAATTTGATCGGGTAGTGGACAAATGTTCCCAGGATCTCTTCCTCAATTTCCCCGCTTTGTTCATTCAGCGTGTACTTGATGTTGTTCCACTCGTATTTTTCAACGGTAATACTCCGTTTTTCTTCTTTAAAGTATACCTCGATCTCATCTTTGGTCAAAGATTTAATGACCCCCATCTTTCCATTGTAGAAGTTCTTTTCAAAGGAAATATCGTTTTTGATGAACATGATCTGGGCACCGACTTTCAACTCGGTTTCCTTTTCGATCGGGTATAAATGAGGAGGAAAATCGTTTTTGATCTCTGCAGAATAAACGATCGATTTCTCGTTCAGTGAATTCAAAGCGGCCGCATTCATCTGGTCGGCTTTTGAATTGTGTGTTGTTAAAGTAATGTATCCTTCTTCTTTGGTGGAATCAAAGGAAGGGTTCACATATTTTTCAAGCAGAAGCTGGTCTTCCTTTGTTACCTGGTTGTTTCTTAGATTATTCAGCAAATTGATGAAAAGCTGGTCATCCTGCCGGAAAATCTTTTCCAATTCAATGTAAACCGGGGCCTGTTCGCGGAGTACATGCGCATTAAAGAAAAAAATGCCGTGGTAATATTTCTGCAGAACACTCCATTCTTCCGGTTTGATAACCGGGGGAAGCTGAAGCAAATCCCCGATGAAAAGTACCTGGAGCCCGCCAAAAGGATTGTTGTTCCTGCGAACATTTCTTAAAGTCCAGTCAATGGCATCCAAAAGATCGGCACGAAGCATTGAAACTTCGTCTATGATCAGCAATTCTACATTCCGGATGAGATTCTGCCTGGTTTTATTGAAATGAAAATGTCTTTTAAGTGTTTCTTTCGATTCGAATTTGGTGTTTCCCTGCACCAAGCCATCCGATACAAATTCGGGAATATACGAGCTGAAAGGAAGCTGAAAAAAGGAATGAATGGTTACTCCGCCTGCATTCAAAGCTGCAATTCCCGTAGGTGCAACAATGACTGTGTTCTTGTGGGTTGTTTCGACAATTTTTCGAAGCAGTGTAGTTTTCCCCGTGCCGGCTTTTCCGGTCAAAAAAACAGGACTGTTGGTTTGATTGATAAATCGTTCTGTAAATTCAGCAGGATTGCTGATGGATTCTGTATTGTTTTTCATCTCTTACTTGAAGATACGCAAAAATACCTTCTTTTTCAAACTGAATTGAAATCTTTATCGGTTTGTCAGATGCTGTTTGAAAATATAGTGCATACTCAGGTCTAGATAGTCCTTGTAAACATAATAAATGAAGTCTTCGCGTATTTGAATGTGTTCCGGAAAAATATGGTCTTTGATCTGTACCACTTCTTCTGCTTTTCCATTGATCAGGTTGATTTTTCGCAAACTGGTAATGCCGTCCCGTTCGAACCGGGCGTAAATACTGGTTTTTTCAATATTCGGGATTAGTTCACTTTTCCAGCCTCTGAAATATTGGTAAGAAATCGGGAAACTTCGAACACGAACTCCCGTTTTGGTGAAAACAACCGCCGAATCATTCATGTGGTCAAAGATGAACAATGAATCGTTCAATTCGAATAATGGAGCATAGATGGGTTTTAACAGGATGAGGTCGTAAAATTGCTGTGTGGTCCATCGCTCCCGCGCTTTTTTCAGGTACTCATCGTCATTGGAAAGCTTGTCGCTGTGATTGGCGTTTGATTCTCTCAGGATTTCGCTGACTGTTTGCTTGTTTTCACGCTGGTAGTCTTTTAATTGGCGGCTTTTCTGACGGTCTTCACTCACATAAAGCGTTTTGCTGTGCCGTGTTTTTTTGGTAATCAATTGGTATTCCAGGTATTGCTTCTGGTTCATGTATGTTCGGATGACAATTGATGTATCGTCCGAATAAGAACAGTTGTCGAGCAGTCCGATTGCTTTGTAGTAGGGAAGGGGAGAAAAAATCCCGACGGATTGTCCAACGACAGATGTTTCGTAAATGCTGTCCTTGTAAACAAGGTGTAGTTTTCCTCCGCAATCCTGCCGTATCGATTTAGGGTGTTTCCGGATTGACGTCTCATAGACCTTGTCTCCCATTTCATTCAAATGGCGGAGGTAATAGTTGTGTCCGTCGCTGCAGCACAGAATGATGTTCCCGTCTTTCTCTACTTTAAAGTCGAGCACATTTGCCTGCTTACGCGGATAAACCCAAAATTTACTGTCGGCGTTGATGGTTACTTCGTCCAGCTGGGTTTCTTTCCCGCTCATTACGACATAAACCATCATGGTGTCTTTCCATTTCTCAGGGAACAGCAATATGTCCGTATAGTCGTTGTAAAGATTTCCTTTGACGGTAATCTGCGCCGGAAAGTTCCCGTTTTTGATGATGAAATTCCCGTTGGAATTGGTCCGGGCATTGTGAATGTCTATCTTGACAGATGCATTTCTAATGGGAGCTCCGGTCTCGTTTACGACTTTTCCTTTGATAATGATGTCGTCCTGGCACCAGGATAAATGGGCTGCCAGCATACCGGATACGAATAGTGAAAGAAATTTAGTTAGACGGAACATACGTGTATTTGATGGGGAAATTTAGATAAAAAAAAGCAAATGGTATCTAAAATGGTTATTCCAGGTGTTGTTTATAAATATAATGCATATTACGGTCCAGGTAATCGCTGTAGAGGTAATAAATGAAGTCTCCGCTGATCTGGAGATGTTCCGGGAAAATATGTTTCTCCAGCTTGATAACCCGCTCCGTTTTTCCATTTGTCGGGTTGAGTTCCCGGAGCATTGTTAAACCTTCCTTCTCATAGCGGGCATAAAGCTTTGTTTTTTCCTGGTTTGTAATCAATTCATTTTTCCATCCAGGGAAGTAATGATAGTAAATTTGAAATGACCGCACGCGTGCTCCGGCTTTTGTAAATACAACTGCAGAATCATTGAGGTGGTCGAAGATGATGAGTGAGTCGTTTAACTCAAACATTGGAATGTAGGTGGGCTTTATCAGGATCAGTTCATAGAATTTTTTATTGTCCCACTTTTCCCGCGCCTTTTGCAGAATGCCCAGATCTCCGGATGAGTCGGGAATACGTTTTGGGAGTGGATTTGGGCTTGAGGGTGGGGGCGGGGGTGGGACTGTGTGAAACAATTGATCTTCTGCATTGGCCTTTTCGTCGCCATATTCCCGAAGCTCCCGGTTCCGTTCCCTTCTCTCACCAACATAAAGAATTCGGGTCGTTTTGGTTTTAATATTAATAGCCGCATATTCAATGCATTGGTCTAATTTGGAATAAGTGTATTTCACCAGGATCTTATCGTCTTTGTAAACGCATGTTTTTAGCAAATTAAAGATCCCCTCTAATGCCCTTGCCTGGAAAATCCCAATGGAATTATTGACGGCGGCAGTCTCGTAAATGCTATCTGAATAAACCAGGTGGATGGTTTGCATGCAATCACGGTAGAGCTTTTTCGGATGACTTCGTATCTGCATTTCGTTCATTTTTTCTCCCTGTGCATCTAAGCTTCGCATGAAATAATTGCGATTATCGCTGCAGCATAATAAAATGTCATCATCTGGCAGTAGGAGAAAGTCGATTACATTGGCTTGCTTTCGGGGATATACCCAAAAGATTTGTTTATCAGAAACCGTGACTTCGTCCAATTCCTTTTCCTTTCCGGTCATTACAACGGTTACCCAAATGGTATCTTTCCACCTTTCGGGAAGCATGATCATATCCGAATATTCCGCAAATAAAGCATGTCTTACGGTGAGGTTTGCCGGAAAAGTGCTGCTTTTGGAGATGAAAATCCCGTTTGCGTTTGTCCGGGCATCATTATTCCCCAGTTTTACAGCAGCGTTCTTAATAGGTGTTCCGGTCTCATTGATCACTTTTCCCTTAACGATTGCTTCGACCTGGGATAAGCTTGTATGGGTCATGAATCCGCAAAAGAGGATCAGGCAAAGGGGTTTGATGTGTTTTAAATGTGACATAAAGTGGGTGTTAGAAGTTATTCATTCAGTGATTGTTTATAGAGATAGTGCATGCTTTTATCGAGGTAATCTTTGTAGATGTAATAAATGAAATCCCCATGGATTTGGATGTTTTTCGGGAAAGTGTGTTTTTCCAGCTGAATGATGCTTTCGGTTTTTCCGTTTGCAAGATTGATTTCTTTCAGGGTCGTTATTCCTTCTGATTCATAGCGCGCGTAAACCTTTGTTTTTTCCAGGTTTGTAATCAGCTCATTTTTCCAGCCTTCGAGGTAGTGATAGAAGATTGGGAATGATCGTACACGTTTACCTTCTTTGGTGAAAACTACTGCCGAATCATTGACATGATCAAAGATGAAAAGTGAATCATTTAATTCGAACAAGGGAATATAGACCGGATTAATTACAATGAGTTCGTAGAATTGTTTGCTGTTCCAGGTTTTTCGGGTTAATTTGAGTTCCTCCGAAGTTTGAGAATGGAACATTTTTTCGTCAGCCATGTAATGTTCATACCTGTATTCCTCCATTTGCCTGTATTCTGACCGGTCTTCCCCAACGTAAAGGGTTTTAGCCGCTTTGGATTTAATGTCGATGGCAAGGTATTCAATGCGTTGGTCTTCATTGGAATAGTTGTATTTCACCAGGTTATGGTCGTCCTTGTATACGCAGGATTGTAGTAAATTGAAAATCCCGCTTGTAGCTTTTGCCTGGAAAATTCCTATGGATTTGTCAATAAATGCAGTTTCATAGATGCTGTCGGAATAAACCAGGTGAACGGTTTTCATGCAATCCAGGTATAGTTTTTTAGGATGACTTCTGATCGGTGTTTCGTTTATTTTTTCTCCGCGTTCGTCTAAACTTCGCATGAAATAAGAGTTCTTATCGCTGCAGCAAATTAAGATACTATTGTCAGGCTGAAGCAAAAAGTCCAGGACATTGACCTGTTTTCGGGGATATACCCAAAAGATTTTTTCTGCGGAAACGGTTACTTCTTCCAGCACTTTTTCTTTTCCGGTCATTACAACCAATACGCGGATGGTATCTCTCCACCTTTCCGGAAGAACAATCATGTCTGCGTATTCCGCAAATAAAGTATGATTCACGGTGAGTTTAGCCGGAAAAGAAGTGGTTTTGGCTGTAAAAATACCATTCGAGTTTGTCCGGGCATCGGTATTCCCCAGTTTCACGGAAGCATTTTTGACCGGTATTCCGTTCTCACTGACTACTTTTCCCTTAACGATAGCTTCGACCTGGGAATAGGAAAAGCTGATCAGGCATCCTGTTGAGAGAAGGATTAAACAAAGTGTTTTTATGCGATGTAAATGCTGCATATCGGTTGGTTTTGGTTATTCTTTGAGTGGTTGCTTATAGAGATAATGAATGCTGTTGTCGAGATAATGTTTGTAAATGTAATAAGCGAAACTTCCGCGAATCTGAATGTTGATCGGATGAATATGCTTTTCCAGTATATCCGTGGTTACCACTTTCCCGGTTGAAGGATTAATTTGACGAAGTGTTACCAGGCCGTCAATTTCATACTTTGCATAGAGTTTTGTCTTTTCTACGTTGAGGAATAGCTCACCTTTCCAATTTTCAAAATAATGATAACTGAACTGAAAGGAGCGGATGTGTTTCCCGGAACGCGAATAAACCATAGCGCTGTCCTTGAAGTGATCGAAAACATAAACAGAATCATTGATCTCGAAAATAGGTGCATAAAGCGGTTTCTTCAGAATCTGGTTGTAAAACTGTTGGTTTTGCCATCTTTGCCGGTCGGTTGAGTTATTGATTACGGTAGTCCGGGCGTAATTGGGGTTCGACAAAGCAACGGGGATATTATTCGCCGCGGCATACTCATCCAGTTGACGCATCATCATCTGATCACTGGTGATATAAAGCTGACTTGGTTTTTTGGTATTCCAATCCACTTTCACATATTCAACCAATTTGTTGTGCGGCCCCAATCTTTTTAGAATGATATTATCGGGGCTGGAAATGACGCAGGGAGATAAAACCTTCATGGTTTTTTCATACGAATCACCGGAAAGCATCCCGATGGAGTTACGAATGAACTTGATCTCGAAAATACTGTCGGCATAAACCAAATGTGTTCCGCCGGTGCAGTCACGGTATAAACTAAGTGGTCCCTTTTTGACCTGAACGTCCACTATTTTCTTACCGATGGAATCGAGTCTGCGCAAAAAGTATTTGTGATCTTCTTTGCAAACCAGCAGCATTTCTTGATCATGAAGCGCAAAATCAATGATGTGTGTATTTTTCTTGTCGTAAGCCCAAATGATTTTCGAAGCATTGATAGTAACTTCTTCCAGTTCCGTTTCTTTTCCCTCCAGGATGATTTCGAGTTTTAAAGTGTCACCGTACCGTATCGGAGCGCGTAATACTTCTATATATTCTTTGTATAAAGGGTGTTTCACGTTCATTTGTGCCGGAAGCTTACTGATCGATAGTATGAAAGTTCCTTTGGAATTGGATTTGACATTGGCAGCACCCAGTTTGATTTCAGCATTGGCTATACGAACGTTTTGTTCGTTCATAACGACTCCGGTAACAACCACGTTCTGTGACCAGGCAGCGATGCAGAAGAATTGCATGCTTACCAGCAGAATGGATCTCCAAACCCTGTTCGATAGACATAAGTAGCTCATGGAAATGGAATTTAGGGAAAAAAGAGGTTGCTTCAAATCCAATTGATTAAAATGTCTTTTTGATTGATTTAGAGTGATTTTCAGTGATCAATTATTAATTATCAAGCAAGGGTGGACTTGATAATTGAATCATTTATAGTTGATCGTTAGAAATAAGCCACATATCCGAAATGCACTTTCGAATCCCGGAAGAGGATCGGGTTGGAGAATTGCTGTCCAAGTGCATAGGTCAGGGAAAAGATCCCGATGTTAGTTCCAAAGCACAACCCTGCTCCAAAACCCTTGGGCGAATCGTGCCTGTAAAGCTGCACATTCCGCTCATACCAGCTTTGGTCATAGAATACAAATAAATAAGAATTCTGGTCCAGGATAAAGCGTGGCTCTATTGTCAGCGTTGCCCGGAAAGTACTCAGTAGTTCGTCTTCCATAAAACCGCGCTGGGAGAGATTTCCTCCGAAACGCAGGAGTTCGTTCTGTTGGATGTTGTTGGTGTAAAACGATTCGCTGATCAAACCGCCCTTCAATACAAAACGTTTTCCGAGAGACTGGTAATATTCGATCTGGACTTTACCGCCGTAGATGAGGTATTTATTAGTGACAGAATCTTTTATAAGCGTTCGTTTCCCGATATTTCCTTCCAGGTACCAGATAAATCCCTTGCGCGGATTGGGCAGGTAATCCACTGTTTGGTTACGGAATGAAAGTCCGTACAGATTACTTTTGGAAGTTCCGTAAGCGAGACCTGTATTTGATGCTCCCAATAAGTTGGATTGCTGGTTTTTGTAAAAGCCGGTCAATGTTTTTCCTCCCGAAACAAAGTAAGTGACACCTATGCCGGTTTTAAGTTCCAGGAAAGTTGAGTCGCGTTTAAACAGGGAAAACTGTCCGTCCAGTCCGAAAGGTGTATTGAATAAAAAGGGATAAGCAGCCTGGATTTTCAATTGCGGGCTTCCCGGTTGAATGGAACGCCAGTTCAGATCAAACAATTCTCCGTGCTTGAATGCATTTTGAAGTTTCAGGCGCAAATCACCGGTAAGCTGGTACTTTAACTTCACCGGATCTTGCTGCAAACCGACCGTTCCATTAAAGAGAGAAACCGGTTTCGTTTCGATGTAAAGGTAGAGGTTGGCACCCTCGGGCGTAAAGAGAATTTCAGCCGGTTTTGTTTGTTTTACGAAAATCAATTGGGTGAGCCGGGTATTGATCAGGTTTACCTGTTCCTGGTTGTACCAATCTCCTTTTTCAATGTGCAGGAAATTCTCCAGGTATTTTTTGGATAGTTTGACCTTATTTCCCGAAACAATCAATTCATTCCATTTTACCCGCGAATTCGGAGTGATGATCAATTCTGCAAAAAGAGCATTGTTCTCTATGCGAAGGTCCTCAAAAGAAATACTTGCAAACGGATATCCGGCAATTTCAAAACTGTGCAGGACCCGTTCCAGGCTCCTGGAAATCTCCGCCGGGGTTGGAGGAAGTGTTTCAATGGTCCGCGGACTGATCCCGATTTCTCTAAGGGATCGCCTGCTGTCGTCGGAAATAGAAAGGTTGAGTCTTTTATACTGAAGGCCAGGCGTGAAATAAGCTTCGCTGTTGATGCTGTCGGTTGGAACAATGGAATCTATCCCGAAAGTCAGGTATCCTTTTTTGTAGGCCAGGAATTGGATATCCTGCAGCTGATTTTTGAGCGAAAAGGTGTCGGAATAATTGAAATCGGTTCGTTTGCTGATCTTTTTGAAGTCGGGATCTGAAAAATGGAGTTTTTTTTGTGCGTGGAGGATGCAGGAACTAAAAATCGATAAACTGATCAAAAGACCGGTTAGCCATGTTTTCTTTATAAATTTACCGAAATGCTTCAAATTCAATTATTTCGCTTCACAAAAATCCGTAATATCATTTAATATAACGTTGAAAGTAGTAAGTTTGTATAGAAGTTACAATTAGTATGAACCATTAAACTGAAGATCATGAAAAAATTAGCCGGAATTATAGCTGTTGCCCTTTTCGTCCTTTTAGCAAGTGCTTCTTGTAGAACAAAAGCAAATTGTGACGCTTATAACGGAATGAACCAAACAGAAAAAACTGATCACTAATTATTTAGTGCGTTTATACCTGAAATGCAGACAAATAAAAGGATCGGGAGCTTTAAGGATGTTTGTGTCGTTAAAAAAATAAGGCAATTTTCAATAAAATCACAACTAATCCACATTATAAAAAAATGGAATGTGAATAATATTTGTATTAATTAACGTTAAAAAGTGATAGATTTGTATCCGAACAACAACTAGTAAACTAAAAAACAAGCAATAACTATGAAGAAATTTTTTGCCTACGCAGCTATGGCTGCTTTCTTAGCGGTAGTTTTAGCATCTTGCGGATCCTCCAGAGGGCATTGTGAGGCTTACGGAAGCATCGATAATCCTNNTCTAAGTGTTTTTAGTGCGTAGTACAAAATTTTGACCCAGGTAAACTTTTCGCACCTGTTCATCAGAAGCCAGTTCCTCCGCTGTTCCCGATTTCAAAATACTTCCTTCGAATAACAAATAAGCTCTGTCTGTAATGGATAAGGTTTCCTGTACGTTATGGTCAGTGATCAAAATCCCGATGTTGCGTTTGCGCAAATCTGAAACGATACTTTGGATATCTTCCACGGCAATGGGATCTACCCCGGCAAAAGGTTCATCCAAAAGAACAAATTTCGGATTAGTAGCTAAAGCGCGTGCAATCTCCGTTCTTCGCTTTTCACCTCCGGAAAGCCTGTTCCCCAAATTCTTTCGAACTTTTGTCAAACTGAATTCTTCCAGCAGCTGTTCCATTTTTTCTTTGCGTTCCACTTTGCTCAGATCGGAAAGCTCCAGGATGGACATGATATTGTCTTCAACGCTTAATTTACGGAAGACCGAAACCTCCTGTGGAAGGTATCCGATTCCCAGCTGCGAGCGTTTGTACATCGGGTAATGGGTGATTTCCAGGTCGTCCAGGAAAACATGACCTTCGTCCGGCTTTACCAAACCAACCATCATGTAGAAGGAAGTTGTTTTCCCGGCTCCGTTAGGACCCAGCAAACCAACGATTTCTCCCTGGTTTACTTCGATAGTAACTCCTTTTACTACGTTCCGGCCTTTATAGGTCTTCTTGATATCGTGTGTATGCAATTTCACTTTACGAAAATACAAAACAAATTACGAATTCCGAGTTACGAATTCCGAATGGGAAATAGTATAAATCTTCATGATTTTAACTTATTAGAATGCAAACAACCAGCGCTCAAAATCCCAACAACCTTCTGATATAACCATGATTATTACCAAAGATCATATGTAGCAACGAAAATCCAGCTTAATATTGTAACAATAAAGTATGAAAACACATAAATACCAGATGTCAACTTGTTGTATTTTATCCCCAAATTTTTTGCTGGTTTATAGAGTAAGATGTTATTCAAAATTAACAGCGAAATACAGACCAGTAATATCCACCATGTATAATTTTTGAAAAATAAAGTTATTGTTTCAGGTAAAATTTGAATGAGAAACGATTTGTTCAGAATAATTAAATCCAATACTGTGATCAAATTCACAATGTTGTGGAAACTAAGGATGAAAACCGAAAGAACTCCATGTAATTCCGGAAGTATTGAATCATGCTTGCTCATCAGTATCAAATGTGAATAATATTTCAGATAAGCTTTTTTCAACTCTTGAACTTCTTTAAAACGCAAACGACCAGCGTGCACGGATTCCCAATGGCGGGATTCCGGGTGCAAGATGTGTAATCCTCCAAACCAGGTCAACACGTCCTAGTTTGAAAATATTCTCAATTCCCACGGAAGCTTCTGCATAAGGAATGCCCCCGAATTGTTTGGTAAAAGATGGGATGATCATTACATCGTTATGTCTTTGGCTGATTGCTCCGTATGTAATTCGCCCGGTGGTTACCAATCGCCATTTTAGTTTTTTGATCAATGGAATACGGTCGAATAATAGTCCCTGCCANNAAGGAATTGGTATACAACCAGTAAGATTGGCTTCCTTCGTGTACCTTTAAGAACGGGTAAGCGACTGTTCCCAATACTACTCCGGCATTTACTCCATAGCGCAATCTTCCCAAAACACCGATATTCCGGTTGTGCTCCATGGCAAATTCCAGTTTCTGGTAGTTGTAATCACTTCCGAAAACACCTTTAATCCCAAAAATTCCCTGAACCGATAAGATTGGAAATTTGGAAGGAAGCGTGGTGCGGTCGAAATTCCCGGAAATAAACTCTTCATCTTTACACCATCTGAAACGCAGGGTAACTTCCGAGCTTTGAATATGTCTGATTGTATCCAATCCTCCGAATTCGTTACGTCGTTCATAAGTAGCAAGCCCAAGCGGAGTATATTCTTTCCATTCAAATCCTCCGAAGATGATGAAATCCTTTCCCAAATCCTTTTCCAGGTTGATGCCGGCTTTATCTACGAAAGTCAATTTATCCAAAGGTCCTGTTCTTAAAAGCGAACTGAATGTTGATCCTACCGCTGCGGCTGTTGGAGAAATTCCGATTTGTTCGATATCCCTGTTCCCATATAAAATCAAAAGTCCGCGTTTTTTCGGTGTGATATTGATGCGAGTTGTCAGACCGTACTTGAAACGTTCATCTCCGAAACCATAATACAATCTCCCTCCGAACTCAATACGCCTGGAAAAAGCGTTGGATGTGCGAATAGCTAATCCGGTGCGGAATTTTTCCACCGGGTTTACCGAAAACAGTGAATAGATCGATCCGATCTCAATCTTCCCGACCGGATAATACCCGGTAGCGAGCATATAGGTGGAATTTTTTAGAAATTTGAAAAAGGGATCGTGGTTTAAAGAGTCAACCATGTTGTCAATACCGTTTTCCTGGTCATTTAACGGAATATGCCTGTGGGCAATCCAGTAATCCCTATCGCGGATTTTGGCACTGTCGGCGAACTCTACCGTGAAATCACTTTTGTAGTAATCATCCGGGTGTTCTTTATTGATGACGAAATTTTTCCGGGAAGAATATTTTCGTCCATAGAAACCATAAAGTTTTGTTCCTTTCGTGACTTTCAGGTCCAGGATCATCTTTTCTTCTGTCAGCATCCAGACTTCCGGCTGAACCTGGTCAAATTGGTGTTCCATGTACAAATCCTGCACATAATTAATATTGGCCCATGGCGATAGTTTGGCTTTGAAGGATTTAACCGCATAGGTCGTGTCGTTGATCCACATTTCACCTTCAAAGGTCATATCACCGGTTCTTTTGGGGGTAAAACGCAATTTATAGCACCAGTTGTTGTCGATAAACATACTGTCCTCCAGGTAGAACTTATAATAATTACGTGCAAAATTTGCTACGGGGCTGATAAATGCTTTTTGGAAGATATTCAGGTAGTTGTCATAGATGTTGAAATCCAGGTACATTTCTCCCAAAAACTGGTTCAGCTGTAGGTTCTCGATTCCGGAAATCCGGGTTGCAGAAACCAATTCGCGCTTCTTTTTGGGATTGTTCTTATAGCTGAACTGCGAAATGTTTTCAGACAAGATGACCGGCAGATATGTTTTTCCGCCGTCAATGGAATCCAGGTAATTCATGACCACATCCAAACGTTTTACAATGTCACGGTCCTTGAATTTATCCCCGATATTATTCAGGTCGATCTGGATCTTGTTGTATAATTCGTAGTCGTATGAACTTAGTTTTTCCTTGTTGTTAATGTCTTTGTGGGCAATCACCTTCTTGTGCAGGGTGGTCGAAGGAAATTCATCAGGTGGTTTCACGGTCACTTCCGTAATGTCCACAATGGCTTCGGTTAGTTTTACATCAATAACTTGTTCCTGGTCTTTTTTAACGGCTTTGGTGACCAGGTTGAACTCCGGCATCATGTAAGTAATGCTGTCGGTTGCATAATAAGTCTGAAGGGTATAGAACCCAAGGCTGTCTGTCAGTGTGCCTATTTTCGAGTTTTGGAACCGGACTCTTACATCAGGCATTCCTTCTCCGGTTTGTGCGTCAATGACGCGCCCTGATACTTTTGTCTGTTGTGAATACACAGAACATTGAATCAGGCAGAGTAGAAATAGAATCCTTAGTTTAAACATAGATGCGGTAAAACTAAGAAAAACTCAGGGTAAAAACAATACGTGATTACCCGTTTGTTTCCTCTTTCAGACGTGCTTTTTCAACGCGTTTTACTACAAAAATTCCAATTTCGTAAAGAAGTAAGATCGGGACACTGACAATTACCTGCGAAATCATATCCGGAGGAGTAATAATTGCTGCCAGAATCAAAACCACAACGATGGAATGCTTGCGGTATTTAGTCAGGAAACCGGAAGAAACAATTCCCAGCTTTCCCAATAAATAAGCCAGGATAGGGAGTAAGAAAAACAAACCTGAATAGAATACGGTTGAAAGGACAGTACTCATGTAGGAGTTGATGGTGAAATCATTCTTGATTTCTCTGGAAATCTGGTATGTACCGAAGAACTGGACACTCATCGGTGCAACAATAAAATAACCGAATAGAATTCCCAGGAAGAAAAGAAGGCTTACGTAAAGAACTATTCCTTTGACCATTTTCTTTTCATTCTGCTTCAATCCCGGTTTTACAAAAGACCATAATTGGTAAAAGATGAATGGAAAACCGACTACTACACCGCCCAGGAAACTCATCCATAAAGCATAGGAGAACTGGCCTCCCATGGTAGTTGACTGGAAGTTAATCGGAATTTCTTCCACACACATGAAGTTCATGTACCTGCAGAAAAAGTCGAAGGTGAAAAAGTCCGGTTTACTCATTGAAAGGAAAACATGTCTCATGATCCAGTCTTGGTTCAACCAGATTACAATTGCCAAAACAATGATTACAGCTGCGCTTCGAACCAGTCTCCATCTCAATTCCTCGAGATGTTGCAAGAACGACATATTTTTTTCTTCTTCCATACCTTGGCGCAAAGTTAACAAATCATCAAAATTTTCGAGGTTTGAAATGTTAATAACCGACATTCAATCATAAAATTTGTTAGATGAACGGCAAAAAATCTTCAAAAAATCATTTTGAACTNNTGAGCGTTTTATTATCTGTAATTTCGATTTATTAAATTTAGGTAATCCTCTAATATTCAAACTCTATGGATCAAAATGATCTGAAGGAAGCGCTTAGGACATTTTTTGGTTTTGATCAATTCAAAGGACAACAAGAAGCAATTATTACGAACGTACTGGAAAAGAAGAATACGTTTGTGATTATGCCCACCGGCGGTGGGAAGTCCCTTTGTTACCAGCTTCCGGCATTATTATCAGAAGGTACGGCAATCGTCGTTTCTCCATTGATTGCACTGATGAAAAATCAGGTGGATGCAATTCGTAATGTGAGTGACCATAATTCAGTTGCACATTTTCTGAACTCATCGTTAAGTAAAACGGAAATTAACCGGGTAAAAGAGGATATTCTTGCCGGTAAAACGAAATTGCTTTATGTAGCCCCCGAATCGCTTACAAAACAAGAAAATATTGACTTTTTAACTTCCGTTCCGATTTCTTTCTTTGCGATTGATGAAGCGCATTGTATTTCGGAATGGGGACATGATTTCCGGCCGGAATACCGAAGGCTGCGCGAAATTTTTGAGAAGATCTCGGATGTGGCTATTATAGCATTGACCGCTACTGCAACTCCAAAAGTACAAGCGGATATCCAGAAGAATTTGAACATGATGGATGCTACTTTGTACAAGTCTTCCTTCAACCGGGATAACTTATACTACGAGATCCGGGCGAAAAAGGACGTTGAAAAAGAAATTATCCGATATATCCGTCAACGCCAGGGAAAATCCGGAATTATTTACTGTCTTTCCAGGAAAAAAGTGGAAGAGATGGCCGAACTGCTCCAGGTAAACGGAATCAATGCCCTAGCATATCATGCTGGTTTGGATGCGGCAACCCGCGCCAAACACCAGGACATGTTCCTGATGGAAGAAGTGGATGTCATTGTTGCAACTATTGCATTCGGAATGGGAATTGATAAACCGGATGTGCGTTTTGTCATTCACCATGACATTCCGAAGTCGCTGGAAAGTTATTACCAGGAAACAGGAAGAGCAGGCCGTGACGGTGGAGTGGGGGAATGTATCACGTTCTATTCCTACAAAGACATCGAAAAACTGGAGAAATTCCTCCAGGGAAAACCGGTAGCTGAACAAGAAATTGGTAAACAGCTTTTGAGCGAGATCGTTTCTTATTCGGAAACTTCTGTCTGCAGACGTAAATTCATTCTGCATTATTTCGGAGAAACCTTCGATGAAAAGAAGTGTAATGACATGTGTGATAACTGCAAATATCCGCGGGAAAAACTGGAAGGAAAAGATTTTGTTCATCAATTGCTGCAGGTAGTTGATTTCTTGCAGGAACAGCAGAAAGCAAAACATGTTTGTGCATTCCTTTCCGGAGGAGTGACCGCTGAAATTAAAAGTTACCGCCACGATCAGGCTCCGTTGTTTGGAATTGGAAAAGACCAAGATGAGCATTTCTGGAACGCTGTGATCCGGCAGACGGTTGTTGCAGGACTTCTTTACAAGGATATTGAAACCTACGGGACCTTGAAGTTTACAGCAAAAGGGGTTGAGTTTTTGGCAAATCCGGTATCTTTTACACTGTTAAAGCAGCACGATTACTCCGCATCCGATGAAGATGAGGGAATTGTTGCTCCCGGAAAAGGAGGTGCTTTTGATGAGGTACTTTATGATATGCTGCTTGACCTTCGAAAATCACTTTCGAAACAGAATAATATTCCACCTTTTGTTATTTTCCAGGAGCCTACATTGAAAGATATGTGTTTCCAGTATCCGATCACAATAGAAGAGTTGACCAATTGCCAGGGGGTTGGTGCCGGAAAAGCACAGCGCTATGGCCAGCCTTTCGTAGAAATGATCCATCAGTATGTGGAAGAAAACGATATTGACAGGCCACAGGATTTAGTGGTTAAATCGTTGGTGAATAAATCGGTGTTGAAGGTTCAGTTAATTCAAAACATCGACCGCAAATTGCCATTGGAAGATATCGGAAGAGCCCAGGGAAAATCTATGGAAGAAGTTATTGAAGAAATTGAAGCAATCGTTTCTTCCGGAACGCGTGTCAATATCAATTATTACATCGATGATATTTTAGATTCGGATAATCAGGAAGAAATTTACGAATACTTCTCCGAAGCTGAAACAGATGATCTGACAACGGCTTATCACGAATTCGACGGTGATTATACCGAAGAGGAATTGAGATTGATGCGGATCAAGTTTATGAGCGAAATGGCGAATTGATAAAATAATGATAAAAACATGTAGGGGCGCGATTAATCGCGCCCCTACAT
>DJFP01000159.1:16064-16616 GCA_002432565.1 Flavobacteriales bacterium UBA5869 | reverse complement strand
CTTTTGGTTTGCTGCACCCTGGGTCACGCCAAGCCACGCCGGAAATACACCCATCGCGTTGCGTATATCAACATTCAATGCACCAACAACTGTTCGGGTTTATCAGCCTGCCGGAACTTATGATTCTACGTTCGTTGTTCCTGCAAACTCCCTGAGTTCGCTCTTTTTAAGTTCAATTGTGAATACCCTGGAATCGAAACCGGCAAACTCCGTATTGAATTACGGACTTAAAATTGAAGCAGATACTCTGATTACGGTAGTTTATGAGGCGGTTACAGTTGTCAACAATCCCGAAACATACTCGTTAAAAGGACAAAATGCACTGGGAACAGAGTTTGTTTGTCCTTTCCAAAATACCTGGGCAAATGGTAATTATGCTCCGATACAACCTAAATCAATGATCTGTATTGTTGCAACTGAGGATAATACCACTGTTTGGATTACTCCCAAAGCAACGGTGGTCGGACATCCTGTAGGTGTTACTTATTCAATTGTCTTAAACGAAGGGCAGACCTATACGATTGAGAATGTTTCCCAGGCAACCAATACTCC
>DJFP01000159.1:13515-15977 GCA_002432565.1 Flavobacteriales bacterium UBA5869 | reverse complement strand
GGAATTTTCATTGTTGCAACTCAAAACTTTACTTTTGTAAGTGTTACAACAAATCTTGGAACGTTTTCACAATTATTAAACCAGGGTGATACCTGGAAATATGTACTGACGGCCACTGAAGCCCTTGCTTATGTGGATGCGGACAAGAATGTATACGTGTTGCAGGCAAGCGGCTTCGGATGCGAGGTTGGAGAAGCATTGTTACCTCCGATTAACTGTGCGGGATCCAACCAGGTAAGTTTTACACGTACCAACTCAGAAACTTTTATCTTAAACCTGCTTTGTCCTACATCTGCAATCAACAATTTTATCCTGAATGGGAGTTCAACACTTGTTCCCGGATCCGCTTTCAGTCCTGTTCCCGGAACGGGAGGATTTTGGAGCGGTGCCCAGATTACGTTCAACACGACAGATATTCCGGTTGGTTCATCGAACTTAATTACAAACTCCAGCGAATACTTTGGAATGGGAGTAATTAACGGTGGAGCGAGTTCGGGGTGTTATTACCACTATATGTCAGCCTTCAACAGGAAAGTATACACCAAAGCCGGAAATGATACAACCCTTTGTAACGGTGACCCTTCCGTATTATTGAATGGTTCCGTTGAAGGTGGTGCAACAACCGGTGAATGGACCGTAATCAACGGGGCAGGTTCTTTTGTCAATGCAACCGATTTAGCTACTTCTTATGTTCCTTCTGCTTCGGATTACACGCAAGGTACTTTGACTTTTGTACTTTCATCTACCGGAAATTGTGATCCGGTGAGAGATACGATGGTGGTGACATTTATCCAGTCACCGGAAGCAGATGCCGGAACGGATAATTCTTACTGTAAAAATAACGTAGGAGCAGTTCCGATTAACGGAACCTTTTCCTATTCTGCTGCGGCAACCTGGAGTGGTGGAGATGGAGGTGCTTTCGGCAACATCGGATCGGCATCGACAACTTACACGCCTTCACCGGCCGACCTGGCAGCTGACAGTGTCATGCTTTTCTATACCACCACGGGAAGTTTCTTCTCTTGCCCCAATAAACAGGATACCGTAGTCATTTACTTTACTGAAGCTCCGTTTATTGATGCCGGCGGAGACCAGCTGGTTTGTTCAAATACAACGAATGTTCCTTTGAGTGGAATCATCACCGGAATTACAACTACCGGTATTTGGTCTGCGGACGGTACCGGAGGTTTTTCTCCTTCGCAGACAAACCTGAATGCGGATTACGTGCTGTCAACAGCCGATATTTCAGATGGTACGGTTATGCTATACCTTGAATCGACCAACAACGGAAACTGTTTGGCAGTAATGGACAGTCTTGAAATACAAATCATCGATTTCCCGGTAGTAACGATTACTTCCATGGATTCGATCTGTTCGAATAATGCAACGTTGAACCTTACCGGAACGGTAACTTCAGGTTTTTCAACGCAATGGACAACTTCCGGTTTCGGTACTATTACAGATCCTTCCAACCTGAATACATTTTATACAATTTCCCCGGTGGATGTCACAAACGGATTTATCGATGTTATTTTGTCTACGACCGGTATTTGTCCGATTGCACACGATTCTATTCGCGTAACCTTTGTTTCTCCTCCACAGGTAAATGCAGGTACGGATCAAACATACTGCCAGAACCAAATGGTGCAATTGAACGGGCATATCGTTGGGGCAGATACTACCGGAACCTGGTCTACATTAGGAACAGGAACATTTATTCCGGGACCCGGCTACCTGAACGGATTGTATGATCCTTCAGCGGGTGATGTTGCAGGCGGACCAATCAGTTTGATCCTGACTTCCACATCTAATTTCGGATGTCCGCCGGATAGAGACACTATCCAGATTACTTTCAACCGGATCCCGACAGCTGATTTCAACTTTACAAATGTATGTCAGGCTAGTAATATGAATTTTGCAGATGCCTCTGTGGCTAATACCGGAACGTTGTCTTCCTGGTCCTGGTCTTTTGGGGATAATACCAACTCAATTGCGCAAAATCCGCAGCATGCATATACAAGTCCGGGTAACTTTAATGTGCAGATGATCGTTACTTCCAGCAACGGCTGTACGGATACGGTTATTAAGCCGGTAACAGTTTATCCTTTGCCGAATCCGTCATTCAATGCTTCGATCGCTTGTGAGTCATACCCGACAAATTTCACGAATACGTCATTCATTCCTTCCGGAACTATAGCGAGCTATTCATATGACTTCAACGGAATAGGTTCAAGTTCACAGCCTAATCCTTCGTTTGTATTCCCTTCCAGTGGAATTTACAATGTTAGCCTTACTACAATATCTGATTTCGGTTGTACGAATACGGTAATCCAGCAGATTGATGTACATGCAATTCCGACGGCATCATTTACAGCTACGCCAAATCCGGCGCTTGTTGAACAGGACATTACTTTCACAGACGTAACTCCCGGAAATATTATTTCCTGGCAATGGGATTTCGG
>DJFP01000159.1:13120-13434 GCA_002432565.1 Flavobacteriales bacterium UBA5869 | reverse complement strand
GGATTTACTCCTAATGGAGACGGGGAGAACGATGTGTTCATTATTCGCGGCGGACCGTTTAGAAATGTAGATTTTAAAGTATATAATAATTGGGGGCAGGTGATTTTTGAATCGAACGACTCCGAAGTGGGATGGGACGGAACATACAAAGGAGAACCGGTTCCTTTGGGTGTTTACACCTGGACTTTTGTGATAGATATGGGAAGTAATTTTGTTGTCAGAGAATCAGGCGACGTAACTTTAATACGCTAAGTCATGAAATTGAGAATTTGTTTTTTTGCCATTTTCTTGAATGGATTGTCTTACGGACAGGA
>DJFP01000159.1:12971-13108 GCA_002432565.1 Flavobacteriales bacterium UBA5869 | reverse complement strand
GGTGATTTCAGAGTGCACGGTCAATACCGTACTCAATGGAAATCCGTGAACTACAAACCATATACTTCGGCTTTGATCAGCTTCGATATGCCGATTAAAAAATGGGGATTTGGAGTTCAGATCAACAATTTCAGGGC
>DJFP01000159.1:0-12929 GCA_002432565.1 Flavobacteriales bacterium UBA5869 | reverse complement strand
ATCGAGTACCAATTATTGTCTTTCAATAATCAATACACACTGAACAATGGTGGAGAGTTTGACCAAACCCTGGTGTCCGGGGAAGATTTTGGAGCTCAGTCCAAGTTTATCCCGATGCTGAATGCGAGTGCTTTGTATTATTATTCGAAATCTCAGGCACGTTTAAACCCCTTTATCGGTGTTTCCGTGTTCAACCTGACTCAGCCCAATGAATCTTTTTTCGGGAGAGAAAGTAAACTTCCTTTGCGGATGTATACACATTTAGGTACACGTATCAACATTACGGAACTATTCTATGTTATTCCGAAAGTGTTGATCATGCAGCAAAAGAAATTTCATGAACAAACCTATGCAGTTGAAGCAGGATATTTTCTGAAAGGAAGCGGCGCATATGTATTGGGAGGAGTTATCTTCCGTGCAAAGGACGCCATGATAGCTACATTAGGTATGAAAAAAGATGCTTACACGCTGAAGCTGGCTTACGATTTCAATATTTCCTCATTGACTTCCACATCCAAGAGCCGCGGAGGGTTTGAAATTTCCTTTACCTACGTGCATCAAAAGAAGAAACCAACCGATTACAAAATCTGTCCACGACTATAATACGCATTCGCAACTATGAAATCGAAGATCATATGCTTGTTGTTTTTGGTGATATCCGGCATGTCACTGGCACAATCAAAAAAAATGTATATCTATTTGGGTAATGAGTATTTCAATAAACTGGATTACGCAAATGCCGTTGAGCAATACAAATTGGCACTGTCTGATTCTGTGGCGAGATCAACCATGACTTATCCGTACGAGATCCAGGTGAGCAACCAAAAGCTTTCCGAGAAAAAAATAGAAGTGGATACGAGTCTTCGTGTAACCATGGAGGAGTACCTGCATCACCACATTGCATGGTGTTATTTCCGTTTACACGATTACCCGAATGCAGAAAAGCACCTGAAAAACACGGTCGATGAAAAGGCATATCCTCACGANNTCAGTTTGAAGATTATATCCGCTCTCCACAGGCTGATATTGAATTGTTACATGCTGCGCAAGTTGCAATGACGGGTTGTCACCTGGCAAAGGAAGAGATCGAGAAAACACGTGAGATTAGTGTGAAAATGGCTGATACCAGTGTGTTTAACAAAGGAACAGCAAATTTTGCTACGATGTACTTCGATAAAGACCAAAAGTTAATGTTTACCTCAGCAAGAACCGGAGGGGTTATTCTGAACGAAAAGCAACAATCGGAATACTTGTGTGATTTGTACTGGGTATCTTTAAATAGTGATGACAGCACCTGGTCTGCACCAACGAATTTCGGGCGTCCTTTGAACAGCGCCCAAAACGATGGAGCAGGAGCATTTAACAATAACAACGTGATCTTCTATACACGCTGGAGTGAAGAAAAGAAAACCGAGCAAAATATCTACCTGGCCCGGATGATGAATATGAAATTCTTTGAAGCATATAAGCTGGATACATCGGTGAATTATCCGGGTTATAAAAGTATTCAGCCATATGTTTCCATGGATGGGCGAACATTGTATTTCTCGTCGAACCGCCCGGGAGGATTAGGAGGAATGGATATCTGGAAGATTGCAATTGATTCTGTCGGAAATACGATCGGTCATTGTGAGAATCTTGGATCGTTGATAAATTCCGATCAGGATGAGGTAACACCATTCTTTCACGAGGTTTCGTCCACTTTGTTCTTCTCATCCAACGGACACGGAAGCATGGGAGGACTGGATATCTTCAAAGCGCATTACGACCGCGAAACAGAAGCATTTAGCGTTCCTCTTAACCTTGGAATGCCTATCAATTCTGCAAGGGATGATGCTTACATGATGTGGGATTCCCGTTTGTCCAAAGGATTCTTCTCAAGCGACAGAGAGCCGTGTAATGGCGGAAGCTGTTACGACATTTACGAAGTAGTCAATGAACCGATCCGTATCTACCTGAGCGGATATTCTTACAACAAAGACACGGAAGAAATCTTACCGAATGTTAAACTGACTTTCAAAGACGTGCGCGGAGTTTTTCCTTCTTACAACATTGTAACGGATTCAAACGGTTACTATGAGAAGGAATTGACTTATGGGGTGGAGTTGTTCATTAAAGGTCAGAAGATTAACTATTTTGCCGATGCAACGAGTGTAAATACCAATTCCATCACACAGACCACAAGCATCACGAGAGATTTCTATTTAAAGCCGATCCCGCAGGAAGAAATTGAGATCGAAGGAATTGAGTACGATTTTAACTCCGATAAATTAAGACCTGCGTCTCAGGCCGTTTTGGATAAACTGTTCGACTTCCTGGAATTGAATAACAACATCATCGTGGAAATCAATTCACATACCGATGCACGCGGAAAGGATGCTTACAACCTGGACCTTTCTCAAAGAAGAGCGAAATCATGTGTGGATTACCTTGTTTCCAAAGGAATTGATCCTTCTCGTTTGATTCCGAAAGGATACGGAGAAACCCAGCCGAACCAATTGTACGGACCGGATAAGAAACCTGTTTTGGACGCGGAAGGAAAACCCGTTATGCTGGTTGAAGCATACATCAATACATTTAAGGTGAAAGCGGAACGTGAAGTCTTGCACCAAAAGAACAGAAGAACGTCGTTTAAGGTTATTAACCAGTAGAAAGAGTTTAAAAGTTCAAAGGTTCAAATGGTGGTTGAAACAATTTGAACTTTTGAACCCATTGAACCGGTTAAGGACAATCTTGGTAATTGGTCCAGGAAACACCGTTCTTAAAAACAGTTTCATGTCCCTTCTGGGCATTCATGTAAGATGTCGCTTGCTGTGCACTTTGGCCGGTCTCACAGACAAAGATCACCGTATCGTATTGCAATAATTCGGTTTTGTGCTTTTCCAGTTCGGGTAGGGGAATATTGATTCCTTGTCCGTGTCCCTGTTTCCAGGTAAGTTCCGGACGCACATCTACAACTATCGTGTTTCCGTTGGTCGATTTTTGATCGCATGCTAAAAGCATAATTGAGATCAGAAGGAATAAAACTATTTTCATCAATCAAACATAAGAAAATTATAAATTATCAATTGGATGAAATTAACAAGGGGGATCTGCAATAAACAAAAATCCCCCTTGATAATTAATAATTAAAATCATTGGTAATTAATAGATCACATTCCTTGTATCAAAAACTCCGTTCTACGGTTTTTCGCCTTATTTTCCGGAGTATCGTTTTCAGCTTTTGGTTTTGTTTCTCCATATCCTTTTGCTTCCAGGCGGTCATCCTCGATTCCCAATGAGATCAGGTAATTCTTCACACCTTTGGCACGTCGGTCAGAAAGATCTAAGTTCTTTGCATCATCGCCATCACTATCGGTGTGACCCTGGATCATGATCTTAATCGTCGGGTTAGACTTTAAGAAACGTGCAAATTCACGCAAAATGAATTTCGATTTGCCGGAAAGAACATCGGAGTTGTAATCGTATAAAATGTCATTGATAGTATAGGCTTCACCTACTTTTAGTTCTTTGACTTCCAGTTTGTTGTTTACGCGGTTTTCTTTCTTCGTGATTTCCTCCTTGGTAATCAGTTTGGAGTCGAAAGCGGCTCCCTCTTTTTTCACAGAGACCATGATATCCTGCGGCTTGTCCGTTTTAACAACCACGGCAAATTTTCCGTCGTTTCCGTTTACACGCACCTGTTCTACCTTTTCAGAGTTTTCATAAGCAACTTCGATAGTCGCATTTTCGATAGGCTTTCCTGCCGGATCTTTCAAATCTCCTTTAATGATCGTTACGGCTTTCGGTCTTGCTTCCTCATACAGGTCGAAGCCATAAATATCCCATTTTCCCTGTTGCTGCGAAGAGAAGTAGGCCAGTTTTCCGTCTGTTGAAACGAAAATCCCGACTTCATCTCCCTTGGAGTTGATCGGATATCCGATGTTTTTTGGTTTGCTCCAAACACCATTTTCTTCACGCATGTAGAAAATATCAAGACCTCCAACTCCCTTGCGTTCATCCGAAACAGAGGAGACGAAATACAAAGTTTCGCTATCCTGGTGGAGGAACGGACTTTTATCTTTTCCAGCTGTATTGATTTCGTCAAAAGGACGCGGGGCTCCCCAGGTTCCGTCAGCATTTCTTTTAACTACGAAAACATCGTTGTCCTTGGTGGTTCTGCGGTTAGCAGTGTAAAATAAAGTATTCCCGTCTGCCGACATTGACGGTTGTGCCTCCCAGCCATCAGGAGTATTAATTTTCGGCCCTAAATTTACCAGGTCCGTCCATTGATAATCAGAAGGATTCGGCCCTGTTTTTTGATAGGTTGTCGAATAAAGATCACAATTCATGTATGGCTGACCGTTTACTTCTGTTTTCTTGCAGGCGCAAATAATCATTTCCTTGTTGTCGACAGAAACAGTTGCTCCACCGTAACTTTGGAAATCGCCCTTGTTGAAAGGTTTGGGGAATGCTTTTCCACCATCGAATGCAATTGCGTCGTCCGTTCTGCTGGAGTAGGTGTAAACCTCCTGGATATTGGAAACTACATCTCCCAGGTTTTTCATGTCTTGCTTACGTGTGTAAAACATCAACAGGTTATCAGGAGAGATCATTGGTAAGTACTCATCGTCTTTATCCGTACTCACATTCGGGATTTTTTTCGGGTTGAACGGTACCTCTTTAGCAAGCATTTCTGTTTCCTCTTTTTGAGAAACAAGCAGTTTTTTTACGTCGGCCAACTGTTTGGTATACTCTGCGCCATAGCGGCTGTTATCATTATTTTTAAAAGCTACGAATTTTTGGAACCAGGCTGTTGCGGACTCTTTATCATCCTGCGTATAGTTGATAACTCCCAAATAATAGTAGATGTCAGAATGATAATCCGGGCACAGTTCTGCTGCTTTTTGGAACAATCCTTCCGCTTTCAGGAAACTGCGGTCGCCGGTTGCCGGATTCGGGTTGGTTTCATAAGCTTTTCGTCCCGATTCATAGGCATACATGGCAAATTCATAATAAGGGCCCGCATTTTCAGGTTCCGACTCAATGGCTTTGGCAAAATTCGCTGCGGCCGATTGAAGATCGGCTGAGTTTCTACCGGCATCAATGAGTTTTTGGGTCTTTTTAGAAGGAGCTAAACACGAAGGATCTTCTTCCTGCGCGTAAAAAGAAGTGTTGAAAGCAAGAGAAATTCCTGCAATAAATAAGTAGTTCTTCCACATATGCGTTAAAATACAGTTCGAATGGGCAATAATTATGCCCGATTTACTATATCGTAATTTCGACGAAAAGGTTACTCATTTTTGAAGAAAATGTTCAGGTGAGGTTCAAAAAGTTGAAATGTTCCAAAGTTCACATCGTTAGATTTTTTTGAAGCCCTTAAACCTTTTGAACTATTTGAACAAATTTGATTCGGAGTCGAAGTGTAAATTTTGCCTTTTTTGGCACAATTATTTCTTATGTTTCGTCGCTAAAATGCATACTTTAGTTCTATTAAAAGCAAACCCATGAAAATGAAATTGTTCTTTAGCCTTAATCTTTTGATACTTGGTTTTTTACTTCCCGGAAAATTGTATGCTCAACCAGGCTGCAGCGAACAAAAAGTAGGACGAAGCTATTTCAGTATCTGTTCCGACAACATTGTTACGGAGAAAAAGAAGCTCTTTCTGACAACGAAATCACTTGTAAAAAAGATTGACGGTAAAAACACCTATAAAATTGTTCATTACTACGTTTCCAATCGAAAAACTACCGAAACGGACGAAATATTCCTGGAATACAGTAAGTTCCTGAACAACCTGGAAACACACGAGTTTTACATCAACGGAAAAGAATTTACCGGTGTACTGAAAATCGCTCTTCCATTTAAAAACGAAGGTGTCAGCACACTTTATGACGGGTATGATCTTTTGACGGTGGAATTCAAGGAAGGAAGATTTGTTTCGAAAAGCAAAGCAACGGATGTGGAATTGGAGAAAGAAAAAGCAGTTATCCGACCTACTTAATGATGAATTATCAATGGCTCACTTTTTCCGAGCGATAAGAATCCCGTCCCGGATCGGAAGCAGAATATTCTCGACCCTCGGATCGTTGTGGATCAATTCATTGAATTCTTTCAATAACTGCGTGTCTTTATCAATCTTTCCTCCTGTTTGAACAACTTTACCCGACCATAAAACGTTGTCTGAAAAAATATACCCGCCCGGTTTCACCTTGTCAAAAACCAGGTTATAGTAATTGATGTAGTTCATTTTGTCGGCATCAATAAATACCAGGTCGAATTGTTCATTCATCCTTGGAATTTCTTCCATAGCATTGCAAATTCGGTAATCAATTTTGGAAGCATGCTCGCTTTCTGTAATATAAGAACGAACAAAATCTTCCAATTGTGCATTGATGTCCAGTGTGATGATCTTCCCGTTTTCAGTCAATCCTTCAGCCATGCAAAGGGCAGAATAACCGGTGTAAGTTCCGATTTCAAGGATGCGCTCCGGGCGGATCATTTTCGAAAGCAAACTCAATAAACGACCCTGAAAATGTCCGCTCAGCATACGCGGTTGCAAAATATTCACATGCGTGTCGCGGTTCAGTTTTGCCAGTAATGCAGATTCTGCCGTAGTATGCGCGCAACAGTAATCATCCAGTGCCTGATCAATAAATTCCATATTATACTCCGAATTGCTTTAAATGATGGTCCAAATGCTTGTACATGCCCAATCCCCATTGTTCTTTGGTGATGTTCCCGAAGAACGCATGCGGAAGAGCCGTACACTTATCCATACCTCCTTCCTGGAAAGCAACCAAATGATCGATCAATTCTTTTTTTGCTTTTTCAAAATCGGAAGTGGTGGTAATGATAAAATCCTTATGTGTAGGACTGTTCTTTGGAACCGGCTTGTCATTGTAAAATGATTTTTTCATCATACTTCCAAGGATATAGCTGATAAACATGCGNNGTCGCATTCATTTTACCCCAAAGCGGCTTTGCATCAGCTTGTAACTGATTGATTCGATCAATGCTTAAATCCAAAGCCTGTTTCGAAAAGAGCGTTTTTCTGATCATAAATTAACCTTTAATGTATTCCCAATCTTTAATTTCATGGAACTTTGCATAATCCGCTTTTGCTTTCGGATGCCACAAAGTCGATTCGGGGGAAACGCTTGGAATTTCTTCCAAAAGTAAGTCTTTTCTAACATAAATCTGGTTCATTCCTAAATCATTTGCTCCAACAAGCCTGTAACCTTTCTTCTCAGCCAGCTTATTCATTGCAATAACGCTTGCTCCATGGTAGATCGGGTGTTTGCCCGGATACATGTAATCAGGATCGTAAGGAACTACGATGTTCTCCAAACCGAATTCGGTATGTGTTTCTATGACAACTACTTTGGGCTGAACTACCGTCAATGCATCCCAAACCCAGTAATCATTTCCGTCAATGTCTATGGAAAGCAATTCAATTTCCCCGGAAAGTCCGGCTTTTGAAACTAGTTCATTGATGTTCTCCCGCTTGATAATTGCCTGTACGTATTTTGGTTTGGGATGATAAGGGGTGGGAATCTTTGAATAGAACTTTTCCCCGCGCCGGATCAGTTTTTCGTCGCCTTCAAAGAATAATCCCGACCAGCCGAAGTGGATTGCCAGGTTGCTGCAATTGCTGTTGATTCCATCGTTGGAACCGATTTCGATAAAAGTCTTGCTTCCCTCACCGATCAGAGAAAACAAAAAAAGCAACAGTCCGTCTTCTTCGAATTGGGAAAACACCTTGAACCCTGTCGTGTTAAAAGCAGGCAGCTGTTTGTTTTTTTGTGAAAGCTGATAGTGCTGCATCAAAGCACGCTGCTGAATGCCGACAGAAGGGTGCAGTTTATCGCGGTGTATGCGTTTGCTGAAATAGTATTTTACCAGGTTTTTGAGCCACATCCCACGAAGGTAATTGAAAATTAAAAAGTAGGGGCGAAAAATTTTTCNNTTTCTTACTGTTATTCACCCATCCGGCCCGGCTTTCATAATCCACAAAATAGATTTTAAGACCGTAAATTTTGATTCCTGAATTTTCCTATTCGATTCAAGAGCTTTGTTATTACAAAAATTGCTTTTAAGAAAGAAGGTCTCCATTACACGACACGCAAATTGCAAATACGAAGTTAAATCTTTACCCCGTCCACATTATTTTTCTGCTGAAAACGAAAAGCTAATTTTTCGGTTAACCGCTTCGAAAAGTGAAATCCGCAGTGTTTGTAAAACCAATGCGGATTACATTTCGGATCCTGATCCTTTCTTTTCGCAAAGCGGTCCGGAAAGAGAGCTTTTCTGAATGCAGTAATGGAGAAAAGCATTTTTGCCTACTTTTTTTGCTTCGGAAAAAAGTAGGAGGGAAAGATTTTATGTTAGAGGGTATTTTGTTGGACCGAAGGAAGTTAATACATCAGCTGTTTCTTACTGTTATTCACCCATCCTGCCTGGCTTTCGTAATCTACGAAATAGATTTTCAGATCCGCCTGACTCTCATATTTTACGAAATAAATAGACTTTTTAGCCTGACTTTCATAATCTACAAAGAACCACTTTCCTTCATTTCCGCTTGCCTGTGAAGCATATGCGACTTTGTAAACTTTAAGGTCTGCCTGGGATTCATAGTCCACTACGAAGACTTTTACGTCTGCTTGTGATTCATAGTTTACCGAGTAAACTTCCTGGGAAAACGCCTGACCCGTTCCGAAGAATAAAAGTCCGAATGTTAGTAGTGCTTTCATAATTGTTTTATTAATAGTTCAAAGTGTTCAAAAATAGCTTAATAGTTTGAACTATTTGAACATTTTTGAACTTACAAATTGATCTTTTGATCAATTTGTATCTGTTCGAGAAAAATTTCATCGTGCGAGACTACAAGGATTGTGCCGTGATACTGATTGATCGCTGCTGTGAGGATCTCACTGTTTTGGATGTCAAGGTTATTTGTTGGTTCGTCCAATATTAGCATATCTGGGGCAATTGTTGAAATCGTCAGGCAGCACAGAAGCAAGCGCATCCGTTCTCCGCCACTCAGGCTGCTACACGATTTATCCCAGGTTTCTTTGCCAAAAAGGAAACGGTTCAGACGGATTTTGACTTCATGTTCCTGCAAAGAAGTGGTGTTGAATTCTTGTGCCTGCTCATAAACTGTTTTTGAAGGATCAATCAGGGAATAATCCTGGTCGATATAAACAATAGCACTTTCTGTTCGGTGAATGCTCCCGCTTTTGGGCTGAATTTCTCCCAAAATGACTTTCAGAAGGCTTGTTTTCCCGGAACCATTTGATCCATGAATTGAAATGCGTTCACCGCTGTTGATTTGGATACTTAAAGGTTTTTTCCACAATTTGCTTTTTCCGTAATGAAGATTCAATCCATCGGCTTTGAATAGTACCTTCCCTTTGTGGAGACCGGATTCATCGAAACCAAACTTCATCTGATCCGGTCCTGATAATTTGGAGCGCACTTGCTGCAGATCCCCTGAAAGCCCTTCAATCTTATCGGAATGCATACTTTTTACCCTGGCCGTGCTGTTTTCAGCGTTGTTCCGCATGGTATTCATCATGATACGGGCGACACCGGCTTTGTCTTGTTTCTTTTTTCCGCGGGAATCCAGCTTCTGTTGACGTTCCAGGGTTTCGCGTTCCTTTTCTTTGGCTCGTTTTAAACTTTTCTCCGCGTGCTGTAATTCGCTCTGAAGGGCTTGTTGTTCAATGGCTTTTTGTTCGGTGTAGAATTCATAATTACCGCCATAAGTCCTGATTCCGGATTGTGACAGTTCGTACATGGTGTCCGGTAACTGAAGCAGTTTTCGGTCGTGGCTGACAACTAGAAGGGTAGAAGATGTATTCCGCACAAAGTCATACAGCAACGATCTGCCTGCCAGGTCCAGGTGATTGGTAGGCTCGTCCATCAGGATTAACTCCGGTTGATGGATCGCTATTCCTGCCAGGAAAACCTTCGTTTTTTGTCCACCGCTGAGGGATTCCAGTTTTTGCTCCAGATCCAATGTTTGCAGCTGCCATTGACGGAGTGCAGATTCACAGCGTTCTTCGATCGCCCAGTCGTCGTTAAGTATTTCCAGGTTTTCTTCGGAAACATTTCCCTGCAGGATTTGGTTGAGTGCTCTCAGTTTCTCGGCGATCTGTAATGCTTCCGCGATCGTAAGGTCATTGTATTGCCCGAATTGCTGGGGCACATAATACGGTTCCGACTCAACAGACAATTGCCCGGAAGTCGGTTGAAGTTTCCCTGCGATTAATTTTAAGAGGGTAGATTTGCCGGACCCATTGTTTCCAATGATGGCAGTTTTGTGATGAGTTTGGACAGCCAGGTTGAGATTTTCAAACAACCGGTCCTTGTTGGGATGTTGATAAGATAAATGTTGAAGAAGAACCATGATTTCTTTCTGTAAGATGAACAAATCGGGTAAACAACTCTTGGTTTACCATCCTGTTTTAGAAAGAAATTGTTTTTTACATGGAGGAATTTTTAATGCATTGCAAATATAAGAAATATTAAAATATTCGGGGTTTCTACTGCGCTCAACCGCCTTTAAGTTTTTAATGTAGAACTTTTGAAAAGGTGACTGAGCGCAGTCGAGGTCACTCTTTTCTTTTCTTCTTCTTCAAATCATAAATATCCGTTCGTCTGTCTTTCAGGTTCCTTACCGATCCGAATTGGTTCAATTCCCGCAGAAGCGTAATGTCTACGTCAGCAATCAGGATCATTTCCGTATTCGGCGTTGCTTCGGCTTTAATCCCGTTGGATGGAAAAGCAAAATCACAGGGTGTAAACACGATCGATTGGGAATATTGGATGTCCATATTGTGCACATTCGGGAGGTTTCCTACGCTTCCGGCGATGGCTACGTAACATTCGTTCTCGATAGCGCGTGCCTGGGCACAATGTCTTACGCGGGAATATCCGTTCTGGGTATCTGTCAGGAAAGGAACAAACAAGATATCCATTCCGTCGGCGGCAAGCAAGCGGCTCAATTCCGGGAATTCAACATCGTAACAGATCAAAATGCCGATCTTTCCGCAGTCGGTATCAAAAACCTGCAGATGACTTCCGCCTTCCATCCCCCAGATCTTCACTTCATCGGGGGTGACGTGAATTTTTTCAAAGCGTTCGATACGCCCGTCACGGTGGCACAAATACCCCACGTTATACAATCGGTCGTTCTGTATTTCAGGCATACTTCCCGTAATGATATTGATGTTGTAACTGATTGCCAGTTTGGAGAAGTGCTGCGCGACTTCCTGCGTGTATTTCGCCAATTCGCGGATAGCCTGCGGTTCCGACAAATGATTGTTTTCGGCCATCAGCGGGGCATTGAAAAACTCCGGGAACAACGCAAAATCCGAGCGGTAACCGGAAACAGCGTCCACGAAATACTCCGCCTGCTGCATCAAATCGTCGAGGTTGGAGTAGGGCCGCATCTGCCATTGGATGAGTCCCAAACGGACAACGGTCTTAATCGCACTGGGAGCTTCGCTTTTTACTTCGTAATACAAGTTGTCCCATTCCAGCAACACGGCGTAATCTTTTGAGTGCGAATCGCCTTCCAGGTAGTTTTTCAGGATCTTGGAAGGGTGAAAATCGTTCGACATCTGGAAATCGAGTACCGGATCGTGGATCTCTTTGCGTTTTACTTTTTCAATGTACTCACGCGGAGTCATTTCAGAAGCATATTTGTGGTAATTCGGAATGCGTCCGCCAAAAGCAATGCCCTTGAGGTTTAGTTTTTCACACAATTCCTTGCGGTAATCATACAAACGCCGTCCCAACCGCAAGCCGCGGAATTCTCTTTTGATAAAAACATCGATTCCGTAAAGGATATTTCCGTCCGGACGGTGTGTTTTGAAAGTATAATTTCCTGTAATTTGTTTGTAAGTGTGTAAATGCTCGTATTTGGAAGAATCCACAATAATGGAAAGCGCCACGCCGGCAATCTGCCCGTTCACTTTAATGGCGACCTGTCCATCCGGGAATTGATTGATCAGCGTTTCTACCTGTTTGCGCGTCCAGTAAGGATTCGCCAGCCCGGTGTAAGATTCCACCATAGCCTCCTTCAGTGCTTCATAGTCGGAAATATTCAGATAAGTCAGTTCTATATTGTCCACGTCATCCATAGGATTGATTTTCATTCAAGATAGTTAAAATCAAATTTACCCGCTGAATATTGAGTGAGAATTAAGGAATTTTTAGAGAATTACGAATTACTGCTTCGGTTTAAGCGTTCAACCACCTGAAGTAATAATTATATTGAAGCAAATCAGAATAATGAATTCTATTCGGTGGTTAATTTTTCTAGTTTATAAACTTTATCTTCATAAAGGTCGAAGATATAACCTTGTTCCTCAAGTATAAAGATTCCTTCTTGATGATAAAACCTTTCAGGGATTTTATGTTTTTTAGCCTTTTCCGGAAAGTCGCCTAACCCGTTTTTTGTAACCGGATTTGGCCGCCAAACTAAAGATCCTCCTAGCAAAGAATATCCTACAGAAATATCTATTCTCGGATTTCCCATCATAAATAAAGTATAAGAATGATGTATAACTACTTTGTTTGTGTTAGGTATGGGAGTTATTTCAAATACTCTTCTATTACTGTTTATGGCTAAATATAAAAGCAAAAATAACAGCAGTATTGTTGTGAAAGTTGTTCTCAGGATATTAGAAAGCGAACGATGTTGTGTATTTCTGTAATTCAGAAAGAAATACCAATTGGCTAAAATCACGATAAATAAAAAATGAATACTTGAAATATTGGCATTGGTGTAATCCAAAGGTGAAAACCAAATGAACAACAATATAATTGATAAAATTATTAGAGTTAAAAGGATTATTTTCTTTAGATGGGGCATATTGACTTGATTACATTTTTACAAAAAATGAGCCTATTAACTATCAAAAATTGTTGTTTCTATTCC
>DJFP01000173.1:8551-8814 GCA_002432565.1 Flavobacteriales bacterium UBA5869 | reverse complement strand
ACCTCTGAAATGATCACCGCGTTATACTGGTCCCATTTACAGATCACATCACCTTTTTTCACGTTCGTGTTATTGTCGATCAATAACTCGGCACCGTAAGGAATGTTTGAAGTCATCAAAGCAACTCCGGTTTTCGGATCCGTAATTTTCAATTCTGCCGAACGACCTACAACGATCGTCTTAGTTGTTCCATCAGAACCTTTACGTGTAATTGTACGTAATTCGTCGATTTCCAATTTACCTGCAGATTTTGCTTTCAAATC
>DJFP01000173.1:5381-8522 GCA_002432565.1 Flavobacteriales bacterium UBA5869 | reverse complement strand
TGTGCAGGGCGGTGAGTTGCAAGGTTACGTCCGTAACACTTAGAACAAACTCCACGGCGCATTTCACAAGTCAATACCGAACGGATCTCAACCTCTTCAATACCTGCTTTTTCGATTTCATCAGCAACTGTTTCAGAGATCAACTCACCTGCCGCAACAATCAATTGTTCTGTTTCAGGGTTGTAAATATCGTGAACAGATGTTCTTCCTAAAATACGATCGATCAAAGGCTCAACGATTTCATCATTTTTCTTCAATGAAGTCGCAACCAAACCTCTCAATGTTCCACAATCCACTGCGTTAATTACAACGTCTTGCGCAACGTCCACCAAACGACGAGTCAGGTAACCCGCATCCGCCGTTTTCAATGCCGTATCGGCCAAACCTTTACGCGCACCGTGAGTAGAGATAAAGTACTCCAAAATCGAAAGACCTTCCTTAAAGTTGGAAAGAATCGGGTTCTCGATAATTTCCTGTGCAGAAGCTCCGGATTTTTGCGGTTTCGCCATCAATCCACGCATACCGGACAACTGACGGATCTGCTCTTTCGAACCACGGGCCCCGGAGTCAAACATCATGTAGATGGAGTTGAATCCTTGATCGTCATTCTTCAACTGATCCATCAACGTGTTCGTCAAACGGATGTTAGTATGCGTCCAAATATCAATGATCTGGTTATAACGTTCGTTATTCGTGATAAGACCCATGTTATAGTTGGCCATTACCTCTTTCACGTCAGTCTCTGCTTTCGCAACCAGAATTTCTTTTTCTTTCGGGATGATAATGTGATCCAGGTTGAAGGACAATCCTCCACGGAATGCCATACCGTAACCTAGTTCTTTGATATCATCCAGGAACTTAGCTGTTTTAGCTGTTCCACAAATTTTCAATACGTGTCCGATAATATCACGAAGCGCTTTTTTAGTCAATACGTCGTTCAAGAATCCAACTTCACGCGGAACTA
The DNA here is from genome assembly GCA_002432565.1 of Flavobacteriales bacterium UBA5869. Classification (GTDB taxonomy): domain Bacteria; phylum Bacteroidota; class Bacteroidia; order Flavobacteriales_D; family Crocinitomicaceae; genus Fluviicola. The sequence goes on along the minus strand of DJFP01000173.1, from coordinate 7,558 downwards.
CTTCGTTGAAAAGTACACGCCCACATGTTGTATCGATCATTTGAAGCGTTGGAATTCCCTCCTCGTTCAAATCGTAAGATTTTACTTTGATCGGAGCATGAAGATCCAATTTACCTTCGTTATTCGCGATAATTACTTCTTCCGGAGAATAGAAAATACTTCCTTCACCTTTTACTTTGTGCTCAGGGGTACTTGTACGCATCTTAGTGATGTAGTAAAGACCCAAGACCATATCCTGGGAAGGTACCGCAATCGGTGCTCCATTCGCAGGGTTCAAAATGTTGTGAGAAGCAAGCATCAACAATTGCGCTTCCAAAATTGCAGCGTTACCTAACGGTAAGTGAACCGCCATCTGGTCACCATCGAAATCGGCGTTGAATGCCGTAGTTACCAATGGGTGAAGACGAATTGCTTTTCCTTCGATCAATTTCGGCTGGAATGCCTGGATACCCAAACGGTGAAGCGTAGGAGCACGGTTTAATAATACCGGGTGTCCTTTCAATACGTTTTCTAAGATATCCCAAACTACAGGCTCTTTGCGGTCAACGATCTTCTTTGCAGATTTAACCGTTTTCACAATTCCGCGTTCGATCATCTTGCGAATGATAAACGGTTTGTAAAGTTCCGCTGCCATGTCTTTCGGCAAACCACACTCATGCAATTTCAAATCCGGTCCAACAACAATTACCGAACGTGCAGAATAGTCAACACGTTTTCCTAATAAGTTTTGACGGAAACGTCCCTGCTTACCTTTCAATGAATCGGAAAGGGATTTCAACGGACGGTTTGATTCTGTTTTAACCGCAGAAGCCTTACGGGAGTTGTCGAACAAAGAGTCAACAGCTTCCTGCAACATACGCTTCTCGTTACGTAAGATAACTTCCGGAGCTTTGATCTCGATCAAACGCTTCAAACGGTTGTTACGGATAATTACACGACGGTAAAGGTCGTTCAAATCCGATGTTGCGAAACGNNATCATCCACTCAGGGCGGTTCTCGATACGAGTTTGAGACTCACGCATTGCTTCAACAACCTGAAGTCTTTTCAGAGCTTCGTGCTTACGTTGAACAGACGTTTCTGTATTTGCCTGGTGGCGTAATTTGTAGGAAAGGTCTTCCAAATCCAATTTACGCAACAAGTCATACAATGCCTCAGCCCCCATCTTAGCGATGAATTTGTTCGGATCAGTATCTTCCAAATACTGGTTTTCTCTTGGAAGAGTATCCAAAATATCCAGGTATTCTTCTTCCGTTAAGAAATCTTTCTCGGAAAGGGAAGTTCCATCCAAATTATTTGCGATACCAGCCTGAATAACCACGTAACGCTCGTAATAGATGATTTGATCCAATTTTTTGGTTGGCAATCCTAACAAATAACCGATTTTGTTCGGCAATGAACGGAAATACCAAATGTGTGCTACCGGAACAACCAAAGAGATATGTCCCATACGCTCACGACGTACTTTTTTCTCGGTAACCTCAACACCACAACGGTCACAAACGATTCCTTTGTATCGGATGCGCTTGTACTTACCACAATGACATTCGTAATCTTTTACCGGTCCGAAGATACGTTCACAGAACAATCCATCTCTTTCCGGTTTGTATGTACGATAGTTAATTGTCTCAGGCTTGAGTACCTCACCGCTTGACTGATCGCGGATCACCTCAGGAGAAGCCAACGAGATCGTAATCTTGTTGAAGCTACTTTGTTTTTTCGGTGTTTCTTTTCTGTAAGCCATGTTATAACTTTCTTTAATTCAATTTGACAATTTGTTTCCTAACTAGGTCTGATCTTAATCCATTGATACATTCAATCCAAGACCTCTCAATTCATGCAACAATACGTTGAATGATTCTGGAATTCCCGGTTCCGGAATGTTATCACCTTTAACGATTGCTTCGTATGCTTTCGCACGACCCATTACGTCATCGGATTTAACTGTCAAGATTTCCTGTAGGATATTCGCCGCTCCAAATGCTTCAAGAGCCCAAACCTCCATCTCACCAAAACGCTGACCTCCGAATTGAGCTTTACCACCCAATGGCTGTTGTGTAATTAGTGAGTATGGTCCGATTGAACGCGCGTGCATTTTGTCATCAACCATGTGAGATAATTTCAACATGTAAATTACACCCACAGTTGCCGGTTGATGGAAACGATCTCCGGTACCTCC
>DJFP01000173.1:0-5238 GCA_002432565.1 Flavobacteriales bacterium UBA5869 | reverse complement strand
CCCACTTTCAACTTACGTTTCTGAGCAACATATACTTTCGCCATTTTCACGATACCTGCAGGTAGTTCATCTCCAACTGAAATATGGAATTTTTTACGTTTGTAAATCCCCAATAAATCATTTGCCTTAATCGTAAAGTTGTGCAACAAACGACTAATCAATGCATTTACGTGAGCATCAGTTGTCCAGTTTGTAGGATTCACGATTGTGTAATCGATCATCAACAAATTCTTATGCGTGAACTTCGTTCCCTTTTTAATGATCTCTTCTTTGAAGTTGTTGAATACACCAGCTGATTTATTCTCACCCAATACGGTCATCAATTTGTCAGCTAATTTCTCTTTCAACTCTGCGTAATCTTTGTCGTANNCCGAAGATTGCACGTAATAACTTCTCTTCCGGAGAAGGATCTGTTTCACCTTTCGGAGTAATTTTACCGATCAGGATGTCTCCCTCTTTGATCTCAGCACCAATGCGGATCAAACCGTTTTCATCCAAATCTTTTGTTGCTTCTTCAGAAACGTTTGGAATATCAGAAGTTAATTCTTCCATTCCTCGTTTTGTATCACGAACCTCCAAAGAGTATTCGTCAATATGGATTGAAGTAAAGATATCGTCACGAACAACACGCTCAGAAATAACAATCGCATCCTCAAAGTTATACCCTTTCCAAGGCATGAATGCAACTTTCAGGTTTTGTCCCAATGCCAACTCTCCTCCTTGTGTAGCATATCCTTCACATAGAACCTGTCCTTTCTCAATGCGGTCCCCTTTGCGAACAATCGGCTTCAAGTTGATTGTTGTACTTTGGTTTGTTTTCTGGAATTTTGTTAATGAGTAACGAGTCACTTCACTATCAAAGCTTACTAATTTATCATCCTCAGACCAGTCGTAACGAATCACGATTTCATTCGCATCAACGTATTCTACTGTCCCAGGTCCTTCAGCGTTAATCAATACACGAGAATCGCGAGCAACCAATTGCTCGATTCCTGTACCAACTACCGGTGACTGTGGTTTCAATAACGGAACAGCCTGGCGCTGCATGTTTGATCCCATCAAGGCACGGTTCGCATCATCGTGCTCCAGGAACGGAATAGAAGATGCCGCAATGGATGCAATCTGGTTAGCACCAACGTCCATCAGGTTCAAATCTGTTGGCGGAACAACCGGGAAGTCACCTTCGTAACGAGCTTTTACAACCTCAGAAAGGAAATTTCCTTTTTCATCCACCTTCGCATTTGCCTGAGCGATCATTTTTGCATCTTCCTCTTCAGCAGATAAATAAACCGGCTCGGAAGAAATATCTACCTTACCATTAACCACCGGGCGGTATGGCGTTTCGATGAAACCTAGTTTGTTCACCTTCGCGAATACACACAAAGAAGAGATCAAACCGATGTTCGGTCCTTCAGGAGTCTCAATCGTACACAAACGACCGTAGTGAGTGTAGTGAACGTCACGAACCTCGAAACCTGCTCTTTCACGGGAAAGTCCACCTGGTCCTAGTGCAGACAAACGGCGCTTGTGAGTTACCTCGGAAAGCGGGTTCGTCTGGTCCATAAACTGAGACAACTGGTTTGTTCCGAAGAACGAGTTGATTACAGAAGATAAAGTCTTCGCGTTAATCAAGTCAATCGGAGTAAAGACTTCGTTATCACGAACGTTCATACGTTCACGGATAGTACGAGCCATACGAGCCAAACCAACACCAAATTGAGCGTACAATTGTTCACCTACGGTACGAACACGACGATTTGACAAGTGGTCAATATCATCCACATCCGCTTTCGAGTTGATCAATTCGATCAAATACTTGATGATAGAAAGAATATCATTTTTAGTCAAAACACGAGACTCTTCGGAGTTATCGATGTTCAACTTCTTGTTCATTCTGTAACGACCTACTTCACCCAAATCGTAACGTGCATCGGAGAAGAACAATTTCTCGAATACCCCTTTTGCTGTTTCATAATCTGGTGGTTCAGCATTACGCAGCTGACGGTAGATGTGTTCTACAGCTTCTTTTTCAGAGTTTGAAGTATCTTTTTGAAGCGTGTTGTAGATAATCGTATAATCAGCAGTGTTTGCATCCTCTTTGTGGAAAATAACTGTTTTCACGCCAGCATCGATGATCTCATCAATGTGCTGATCTTCCAGGACAGTTTCACGGTCAAGGATAACCTCATTACGTTCGATAGATACTACCTCTCCTGTATCTTCGTCTCCAAAGTCCTCAATCCAAGACTTCAATACACGAGCAGCCAGTCTTCTACCAACGCATTTTTTCAAATTAGCTTTATTAGCTTTCACTTCATCAGCTAATCCGAATATTTCTAAAATATCTTTATCTGTTTCATATCCGATCGCACGGAAAAGAGTTGTAACAGGCAATTTCTTCTTACGGTCGATGTAAGCATACATTACGCTGTTGATATCCGTTGCGAATTCGATCCAAGATCCTTTGAAAGGAATAACACGTGCAGAGTACAATTTAGTACCGTTAGCGTGGCGGCTCTGACCGAAGAATACCCCTGGTGAACGGTGCAACTGGGAAACAATTACACGCTCGGCACCATTGATCACGAAAGATCCTTTTGGAGTCATGTATGGAATTGTACCTAAGTATACATCTTGCACGATTGTTTCGAAATCTTCGTGTTCAGGGTCTGTACAATATAATTTCAGTTTAGCTTTTAGCGGAACGCTATAAGTTAAACCTCTTTCGATACACTCATCAATAGTGTAACGGGGTGGGTCGATGAAATAATCAAGGAACTCCAACACGAATTGATTTCGTGTATCAGTAATTGGGAAATTTTCCGCAAATACCTTGAACAATCCTTCACTTTCACGATTCTCAGGCGTTGTTTCCAATTGGAAGAACTCCTGGAAGGATTTAAGCTGAATATCCAAAAAGTCTGGATAAGCGAACTGATTTTTGCTGGAAGCAAAATTAATTCTCGTTGATGTATTGCTTGTTGTTGCCAAGGCGAAATAATTTAATTGAGAAAAGGACTTTAAAATTTGGCTAAACGCCGAAAAACAGGAATAGGCATCCCGACAGAATCGTCGGGACACCTTTCCTGCAAAATTTTGTAACTAATTACTTGATCTCTACTTCAGCACCAGCTTCTTCAAGTGCTTTCTTAAGACCTTCAGCCTCGTCTTTNNGCAAGTTTGTTAGCACCACCTGATTTCAAGATTACGTCGAATTCAGTTTTTTCAGCAGCAGCTTCACCACCACCAGCAGCACCACCAGCTACCATTACAGGAGCAGCAGCAGCAGGCTCAATACCGTATTCGTCTTTCAAGATTGTAGCTAGTTCGTTTACTTCTTTAACTGTCAAGTTTACTAGCGTTTCTGCGATTTGTTTTAAATCAGCCATTTTTATTAATTTTTAAAAAAGGTTCTTAAATAATTTGTTTAAATGTACCTACGTTTAAGCGTAAGTATTATGCTCTTTCTTCGAGCGTTTTAAGGATTCCGGCAATTTTGGAACCACCACCTGTAAGACCGGAAATAACATTTTTCGCCGGGCTTTGTAGTAATCCGATGATATCACCGATCAATTCTTCACGAGACTTAATTGCTTCAAGCGCATCCAATTGGTTATCACCAATGAAAATTGCTTCTTCAATATAAGCTCCTTTAAGAATCGGCTTATCATTCTTCTTGCGGAAATCTTTAATCAATTTTGCAGGAGCGTTTCCTACTTCAGCAAACATGATAGAAGTCGGTCCACTCAGCACGGATGCCAAGTTATCGTAATTTCTACCCTCAACCTTAGCCATTGCTTTAGCCAACAATGTATTCTTAACTACACGTAGTTCGATACCTTGTTGAAAACAACGACGGCGTAATTGGTTAATTGTTTCTACTGTAAGAGCTGCCGTATCTGCAAGATAGAAGACATTTGCTTTCGATAAATCTTGAGCAAGATCTTCAATGTACTGTGCTTTTTGATCTTTATTCATACTTCAAGATTTTAAGCTACAACAGATTTAGCATCAATTTGGATACTTGGAGACATTGTAGAGCTGATGTAGATACTTTTAATGTAAGTACCTTTTGCAGCAGATGGTTTCAATTTGATTAATTGCTGGATCAATTCATTTGCATTGTCACGGATCTTAGCTCCTTCGAAGCTGGCTTTCCCAACAGATGTATGAATGTTACCGAATTTGTCAACTTTGAAATCAATTTTACCTGCTTTCACTTCTTCAACAGCTTTACCAACTTCCATTGTTACAGTACCTGTTTTTGGGTTCGGCATTAAACCGCGAGGTCCCAGGATACGTCCTAAAGCACCTACTTTACCCATCACTGAAGGCATTGTAATAATTACGTCGATGTCTGTCCAACCACCTTTGATTTTGTCAATGAATTCATCCAATCCAACGAATTCTGCACCAGCTGCTTTTGCTTCAGCTTCCTTGTCAGGTGTACAAAGTACCAATACTCGTACATCCTTACCAGTTCCGTGAGGCAATGCAACAGTACCGCGAACCATTTGGTTTGCTTTACGTGGATCTACTCCTAAGCGTACTGAAATATCTACTGATGCATCGAACTTAGTAGTTGTAATGTTCTTCACTAAATCACACGCTTCTACCAAGGTGTAAGTTTTAGTCAAATCATACTTTGCTAAAACCTCTTTTCTTTTTTTAGAAATTCTTCCCATGATGCTTGCGATTATTTAGTTGCAGGAGCTTCACCTCCTTTAACAGTTACACCCATACTACGTGCTGTACCAGCTACCATAGACATAGCTGAATCAACAGTAAAACAATTCATATCCGGCATTTTATCTTCGGCGATAGTGCGAATCTGGTCCCAAGTCATGGTACCAACTTTGCTCTTGTTAGGTTCAGAAGAACCTTTTTTCAACTTAGCGCTTTCGATAATTTGCACAGCTGCTGGAGGAGTTTTGATGACGAAATCAAAAGATTTGTCACTGTACACAGTAATCACACATGGCAAAACCTTTCCTGGCTTATCCTGCGTACGAGCATTATACTGCTTGCAGAATTCCATAATGTTGACCCCTTTAGCACCTAGTGCAGGACCAACCGGAGGAGCTGGATTGGCTTGACCACCTTTGATCTGTAATTTGATCAATGCTGCTACTTCTTTAGCCATTGTTTATTTAAATTATGCAGTCGTAACGTGGGCGTTAAAGGGAAGCTTTAATCAATAATCCCACTGCTGCGGTTAATACATGTTTATCCTTCTTT
>DJFP01000117.1 GCA_002432565.1 Flavobacteriales bacterium UBA5869 | reverse complement strand
TGACAATACGTCATACGCACTTGCTGCTTAATTCATTAGATGAATTCGGCTTAATCCAGTGGAAGATATAGTACACGGACAAGTTTCTCCTCTACCGGCTCTGATTTTCGGCTAGTAGGCCCAGGAGAATCATTTTAGAAAATCTGGCACCGAGTGAGCTTCGCACAAGGTGTGAGATCTTAGAAGCTAAGGTTGGATCTTGGGTGTTTTTGTCCGAATCCAGCTCGAAAACTAATCAAAAAATAAGCATGTAGAAGACATTCGGAACCATTGTTTGGACGAGGGTTCGAACCCCTCCGACTCCACCAAGAGGGACAAACTAGGATAATACTTAGTTTGTCCTTTTTTGTTTCCCCTGAACCACTTGGTATAGCTGAGAATCTTCGCAATGTTCTCATTGATTTCAGCGGTTCGAATTTCATTATTTTTAAAAACGAATTTTTCAGGGAAAATCGAACCAATCAGATTACGTTTCTCCTGAACAGTACTGTTTCTGTATCTTTCAATCAAATTGGGTAGCAAATTCATTGCGCTCATCACCTGATCTTTCAAACTGCTTCTTTGCGTTTTATTCTTGCTGATCTTCGATTTTATTTCCTCGATACGTGCTTCTAATGTTTGATTGAGTTCCGTGTAATCCCGTGCGCTCAATTCTTCGTCAAGAAACGATTTCTTCAATGATATTTTGCGCTCTTCCAGTTTACTTAATTCCTGCTTTAATCGTGCAGTTTCTGCTTCACTATTCTTTGCACTATCTTTCTGATCATCTTCCCACATCGCAGAAAATAGCGTTTCTGCTTCTTCGCTGAAATCAATTGCACTCAATAGTTCTTCCATTTCTTTATTAACCGTTTCCGCTCTGAAACGTTCTTTCGAGCAATGGGAACAATGATAATAGTAATGACGAGTTCCGTTTCTGCTTTTGGATGCGCTACCCGTAACGTGTTTACCGCAATTGGAACAACTTAATATTCCACGCAACGGAAGTTCATCACGTTCTTTGAATACTGTTTTCTTGTTGATCCGCTGATTCTTTCCGTCCATGGTCATTTGAACTTCGTAATAAAGTTCATCCGAAATTAATGGTTCGTGAATTCCAGTTCTGATTTCTGCGGGTTCATTATCTCCCGCGGGAACAAAAACTCTACCGATATAAACCGAGTTTCGGAGTAAGCGGTAAAAGCTTGTTTTGGAAATCTTCAATCCCATTTTGGAAAGTTCCATTCGGATAACATTCGGGGAACGTTCCGCTTTTGCTACTTCTTTGAACGCCCATTGTACCACTTTCGATATTTCAGGATGCGGAACAATAATCGGTCGATTGGATTCATCGCGAGCATTCTTATAACCAACTGGGGCGTTGGAAGTCCAACGCCCCAGTTTTCGCGCTCCGCGAATCCCATCCCTAATCTTTTGTGAACGAATATCGTTATCCACTTCTGGAAGCGCTAAGTAAATTGCAAGCATGATTTTGTTCTGTGGAACACTAAAATCAATGGGTTGCATAATTGCTTGTGCTTCGATCTCCATACTCTTCAAACGTCCGAGCATTTCATAAGCGTCGGAAGCATTGCGGGAAAAACGATCCCACGAAACGAACAGTAAGTAATCAATACTTTTTTGTTTCGTTTTAGCGTATGTTATCAGTTCATTGAACTGCGGACGATTGAACGTTTTTGCGCTGTGATCGTCCACGAAATGTTTTTCAATTTCTATTCCCTTTAGTTCGCAGTACTTCACGAGTTGTTCGTATTGAACTCCCAAGCTGTAACCACTGTTCGCTTGCTCGTCCGTACTAACGCGGGTATAAAGAATTGCGCGTTTCATTTTCTTTCTTTTTTAATTAATTCCCTTTTCACTTTTATGAACCCGTACAAGAATGTGCGGATGATTTCAATCTGTTTATCTGTGCAGTTATCATACTTCTTTCCCAGTATTTTCCTACACTGAGCAATCGTTAACATTGCGTTTGGTTTTGCAATAAAGTAATTTGGGATTACTTCGACCCATCCTTTGTGTGTGAAAAATTCATAAAAATGCTGAATCTCTTTATTTACTTGAGATTCAGCATTTCTTTTATTTGAATAACTTGAATCCCAGAATACCCAAACCGATTGTAGCCAATACAGCAACTACCGCTCCTGTTCCGTCCGATTCTTCATCCTGTTTCACTTCCTGAACTTCTGTTGAAGGGCTTTCAACGACTTCGGGTTGATAAACACGATCTTTAATCGTCGGATTGAATTTGTGGAAAATCATTGTCAGGAAGAAATTGTTAAGTGCTGAATTACCTTGTAAAGCACGTTCAGAAACCTCATAATCATCTTCAACGTGCATTTCTTTTTTTAGGGTAAGAAATGATACGCTACAATCACAGAAATGAGCGTGACTTTTATTTTTGATTACGAAGGTACATTGATAGTCTTCTTCATTCGTAGTTTTATCTACTTCATAAATTGTTCCCAGATAATTGCCCGAAAACTCAAAAAAATCAATTTTAAAAACCGTATGAAGATCGGATTGAGGTTCTAAATAAACGGTAAACGAATGCAGTCCAAGATCAAGTTCATTGGCTAAATCAGGAATCAGCACCCGAAGAAGTTTGAAGTTCATCGAGTATAATGTTGGGAATACTGATTTCGAAAGAAATAAACCATCTTCTTTGAGCTCTTCATTTTCTTCACGGAGAGCCTTATTCTCTTCTTGTAGTTTTTCGAACTCGTCTTCGTCATCATCGTAATCTATGTCATCTTCTTCATCCTCTTTATAAGGAACCCATTCCTGATCAGGTTTCGATTTAACGTTTTGGAGACCGCGTCTAGGGAATTGAAACTGAATCGTATTTTCTTCTTCCTGTTTTGGCTCTTGAATGGTTGTAACGTCGATGGTCGGAATAGACAATTTGAACTCAATCAGCTTCTTCAATTGTTTGTTGAAGTATTTGTTTTGGATTTCCTGTTGTTCCAGGTTCACCAATTCACGATTGCGAATGTCGCTGTAAACTTCAAACTTCCAATCGCTACTTTCAACCGAAAGTACCTGAACCGTTTTCGCCGTGGTATTTGCATAGAGCATAATACGTTGACTTGGTTTAGTTGATTCGTTGATTTCAAGCAATAGGAAATATCCGTACTTGTCTTTTTCAACTGATTTGATGGATGCAGAACCGTGAATGTTCGTGGCGGATTTTCCGGAGAGAACTCCGTTTTCTGTTAGTCCTTTCAATTCGTCTTCCAGTTCGGGCGCGAACTCATTTAACAGACTGTAGTTTTCCTCGAAAATATCGTTGTCGTGATTTCGCTTTTCTTCTGTCTTAACTTCCTTACTTGGTTTAACTGGCTCTGTCGTTATGTCCTGCTGAACAGCAGGTAAATTTAATTTCGGTTCGTTTACACCGACTGTTTTTCGTACATCGTCAAGGTAACTCATTGCCATATTCGATTTGACTAACTGGGATGCTTTGCGCTGTGCATCGTTCCATTTGCCTCCTTCGAATTTGTGAACGATTTCGGATAATCGTACCTGAGTACCAATGATTTCTAAATTGGTTAACATTAAAAGATTCTCCAATGAACCTGAATTTGATGTGTCCATGGTATGAAATATTAAAAAATGATTGTCTTATGAGAGAGGTTCTCTCACCTTGCTTTGGTGGTTTTCCCAAAATACAGCGTTTCAATATTGGGAAAGGTGGTCTGTCACTACATTCTGTTCCGATCAGAACAGATTGACAGGTCTTTTTTTGCTATAACGTTCATAGTATTCAAATTGTTACCTAAGCTGAAAGAAAAAAATGTTAAAGACCTTTTTGGTGAAAAACTGGCATCCTAAACGGGATCAATTAGGAGTGCGCCGGGTGTCCAAAATGGTTGCCAATTGGTATTCATTAGGTCACCATTCAGACTACCTGAAAGCCAGTAAAACGGACCTGTTTGGTATCCGTTAGGTAACCTCTTTGGTTAGTCACTTTAGCAAAATGTAACCATACAGGATACCCAATAAAATGATAACTGCCCACTAGTTGGTGGGCAGTTAGGAATAAATTGATTGTTTCAGGATTTTCGCAGAGTCTTTAGGTATTTTTTTCGTTCCAAGATGAGCCAGTTATAGATTTCGGTTGCCAGTCTTTCAAAGGATTCCTTGTCGTTATAATGAATCTCTGTCACATGATAAGCACGATCACAATACTCATTTGTTAGATGGTCCAACCTCCTATCGTTGATATTGAGTTCCATGATCGAGAAAACGGAACGGCAAATATCTAACATGGAATTCTCGTTCGAAAACCCTAACATATTTAGTCCTAAAACCGAATGTTGGTGTCTTAAATCGTCTTTTATCAATTGAATGATAACCTTTTTTGGAGTTTTTTTCTGCATGACTCAAATATTTTACACGAGTCAAAAATACAAAATAGATTAAACTAATTAACCTTAAATCAGATAAAGTTTACTTTATTTTGGAATAAATATTGTTTTAGGTGTTTTAGTTCAAGTAATTCGAAGACTCAACGTGTCGCTATTAAGCCTACATTTGAGTATATTAGATACCAAATTTAAGACATTGGGAGAGAAAATACATCACAACAGAATCAAGATAGTTCTTGCCGAAAAAAATGTATCACAGACAACATTGAGCGAACTAACCGGACTTTCCAAGACTCGGATTTCAAGTTATTGTACGAATTCGTCTCAACCATCTATCGAAACGCTGAGAATGATTGCCGTAGCATTAAAAGTGAACGCACAACGCCTTATTACACCTACTCCTGACGAGGACGAGAAATAAAAAGCTTAGTAATTGCATTACTAGTAATACCACTATCGATTCCAATTAGTCTTTTCTTGCATGAGTTGCGGGATTAAACGGAAATTAATAACACTATTCACATGAAAAACTTCTTTGACAACATCTTCAAACCATACATTTTCCCAATAATATTATTAATTATTGGCGCATTTTTAAAAGCCGGGGAAAACTTGACTTCTGTCACTTCATTCTTTTCAGATAGCACAAATAAATTCATTAATTTTTTTAGTAGACAATTCTACTTATGGGAAGTCTTACTATATCTAGTATCCGTTTATCTTTTATCATTTTTGTACAGACGGATTTTTAAACGTAAAACACAAAAAGAAAGATTAATGAACAAGGCAATTAGAGAAATGCCAAAAGAGTTTACCGCACAAATACAAGGTACAAATGATACTTATCTTTTCAAATTTGAACTGGAGGTTAATAACAAAAATTACGAGGTAAAAAATCTTCGTCCATATTGTCAAAACTGCGGTAATGGTAATTTAAGAATGGTCGACAAATATTATGGAGATTATAGATGCAATTGTGGAAGAGAAGTTGATTTTAGACTTTGGGAAGATGTCAAAACCCGAATAATATCTGAGTTAGAATCTTTTGAATCAAGATTAAAGTAGGCATGGAAAACAATAATTTTCAACCAGAATTTCAGGAATTTCTGTTAGGTTTTTTAATGCTAAAGCCAATAACAAAAGAAGACCATTTGAATGTATTAGACATTGTCGTGGATACTTGTAATACAGTATTCGATGAAATGAAGAATGTTAATATAGAATATAGTTTAGATAGGGATGCGAAGCTATTATTCGAAATGACAGTAAGAAGATCAATTTCATTAAGAACTTTATATACAAACATCGATGATAGTTTAAAATTACCAATTGACCCAATGTCTATGTGGGGAATTGTTAGATCACAATTTGAAGCGTTTTGCAACTTCAATAATATCTATAATAGAACAAACTCCTACGATGAAAGAAGGCTGCTTCATGAGCTTTGGGTGGTAAGTGGTTTACAATACCGACAAAAAAGCAACTCTGAAGCAATGAATGAGGAGCAGTTGCAGAAGAGAAATAAAGAAGCTGAATTAATTGAAGAGCTGAAAGAGCATATTTTAACTAACCCTTTTCTAATGAATCTTGGGACTCATGAAATAGAAAAAATGAAGGGGTTCATTAAGAAAAAAGAGTTTCAAGTCGCATATAATGATGGCAAGATTTATAAAATGAGTTGGGCACAAATGTGGTTGAATTCCGGTGTTCAAGACAAATTTGATAACCTTTATTCCATGATGTCTAATTCAACTCATCCATCTAATGTTTCAGTATTTCAATTTAGAGATTTGCATTTAGAGGATCACGCCGATTTTAGTGCTAATTTTTCGGTAAAATTTTCTGTTTTAATTCTATGTCTTTTTCTCCGTGATTTCTGTACTTATTTCGAACCACTGAAAGCAAAATTTTCCACGATAAGCAACCTTAATCAGTCAGTAATAAATGGCTACAATAGAATAGCTAGAGACGAGTCATACGCTTTAAGTGACATTACTCTATTCAATGATGCAGTAGCCAAAGTACTAGATGAAAGGTTGAAAATCCTGCGAGATAAAATGGAATAAATGCTTTCTTACTCTAAACTACTATATAGATGGATCGGACGGAATACATACACTCTATAAAAGGGAGGAATCATGAGTGGTTTAAACGCTTTGCGAAAGTGTTTCGTTTTTCCATTGAACAAGAACCTAAGACTAAGGTAATTTCCAAAAGTGAAGCGATCAATTTTAGATCAAGTCTTCTTAGCAAATTGAGAGAGGAAAAAAGGCGTCGGTTTCAAAGTAATATTATCCTAAAGATCGATTTTTTTCTATCACAAAGTAACGATCCACCTGCATTACAGAATTTAGTTAAAAACTATCTTGATTTAATGCACAAAGAAATGCCTGGTATTGATGAGCTTTCGAAGATTCTTTTCAACGATGATGATCAGATAAAGATTCTCATTGCCAACTACCATTTAAATAGTGACAAGCCAAAAATCGAAATACAAGCCTTTAATCTGAATATGTTTATTCAGGATATTGAATTGGCATCTTTTATTCAAACGAATTTTAGTGATGAAGAAGAACCATTCAGATATGATTTGACGGATGATTTGGAGCAGTACGTTGATGAAAAAGATTTGTGGTACAAAAGCCATAGAAAACAGCAAATTCAATCAGATTATTTTGAATTAAACAAACTTAGTGTTTCTCAGATCATTCTAATGTATCAAGTCTCATTTGATAGACACAGAAACCATGACTTCCTCAAAAGTTTTCAAAAAATCCTGAATCTAAATATAGAGCCTATAATGTTTTCGGTTGGATCAATTAACATTGGGGAAAGCCCTTATAAGTCTGGTTCAGGAAATGATTTCAAGAAAAATATCAGAACCAAAATAGATGATTTTAAAAGAAAGTTTCCAATACTAGTGCCTTTAATGCACCCAATTGGGATAACGGTATTCTATACTCCTTCTGAACTAAACAGTATGGATCTTGATAATCTTGTACGTTATATCGCGCCGATTCTGACTGAAATATTGGATCCTCCCAGTGGTTATGTTTACCCTCAAAATATTTTAGAAATTATTCCTGACTTTAAACTTCCAAAGAACCTTAAAAACAAGATATTGAATTATCAAGTTATCACAAGACCAAGATTAGAATCAACTCCAGTTGGAGGACAAATTTCATTTATGATAACGAATGGTAATTCTTATTGGGATAACATTTGGGATACGGTCAATAGTCTCAACTTTAAACTCGACAATTATGACTAGAAATCTTCCTTTACCTCGTTCATCCAATCAGGAAAGTTTGGAGACTATTTCAAGAACTAAATTATCAGAGTTGTTTGATCCGGAATTGTTTGAAATTAGGGAGGAATTACAGCGTGATAAGGGTATAGATTTAACTATTGAAATCAAAGAGGAAGGATTTTATACCAATTTTAGATTTGCCGTCCAATTGAAGTCTTCAAATGCTAGTAAAAAGAATAAAGATGGTTCAATATCCTTTGGAGTAGAAGTAAGTAACATCAATTATTTACAAAACTCTTCAATTCAGTCATACTATTTCTTTTACGATCATGTGAACAAGCAATTCTATTATGAACAGTCCACACAGGTTTATCAAAACCTGCTGGAAAAGTATAAAAAAGGCAAGTTTCCGAATAAATTTCTTATTCGTTTCAACAAACTGCTAGACAAGTCAGCAATCGATGAAATTTATGAGCGAACCAAAAACAATGGACAACTTTTAAGAAGTCTTCATTTTCATTTAGATACGTCAAAATCAGATTCAAAAGGCATTGTCATTGATACTAATCGAGAAGTGTACAGTGTAGAACAAAATATTGCTTTTTTAGAGAATCACGGTCTTGAACTCATCAACCGTGCAGAATTCGATTTAATCATTGAAATTGAACAGCGTACAAGTCAACATCTGTCTTTGCCTATAATATTCAACTTAGTATGTGGAGTAGCTTATTTCTTTAGGGGAAGAGTGTATAGAGCAATTGACTATTTGCGACAAGTTGAAAGAGATCAGGATAAATTGGAACCTCAAATTAGATATATGTTCCAATACACTTTGTTATTGGCGAAGCATCAAAGTGGAATGTTAGATAAAAAATCCTATCAATCAGAGTTAGAAAAACTGGTACAAAAGGAAGATTTGGGATCGTTTCTAAAAATTGAAAAAGAGTTTAAAGCTTTGCAGAAGAATAACAAAAGTAAAAACCAATTACTTGATTTCTATGAGAGAATAAATCAAGTAATTGCTGAGGAACCAGAAAACCAGAAGGCAAGAGCCTACGGATATGCACGTATTTTAGAGGCTGAATCCAAATTGTTATTACATGACCTTTGTCTTAATTTGAGTTTGGCAACAACTACTAGAAATCAAACACTTGTGGATGAAATAAACAGGCAATGGGATTTAATAGAATCCCAATTCTATAGAAGAAATGATGAATTAATTAGGTTTATTTCTCCGTCAAATGATATAAATACTTTAGGGATTGTTAGTAGACTAAGGATTGAATGGCAGTATCAGCATGCTTACATAATTCAATTTTACAATACCTGGAATTTCGAAGAATTGAATTATGATCCAGTAGTGGATGAAAAGACAACAAAATCATTTGATAAAAGTCTTCAATTTTTGGATGGTTGCATAGATTTATATCAAACAAGAAATGATAACGAGAACATTATTCACTGCTTAGTACTTAAATACGAGATTCTCCACTTTCTTGGTGAATCAAAGCAGTTAGCAAACGTAAAGAACTTAATTAAAACCAAAATCGATGCACAAGATTTGGAATCGTTAAGAATCAACTTTGAATCTGTAAGTAATAACGGTACTAGTTATGACCGCTTTCTGAACGAAGCCAAACCTCGATTAATAAAGATTCATGAAGTTGCAAATAATAGTGGAATCGGTGATTTCCTAAAAAGACCCTTTGAACACCTTCCCGTAGACATAGCTGATCGCATTGTTTGGTCCGCTAAAGAGTTATTAGCATTCGAATTTCCAACAGACCGAAAATAGAAACTATGAATATAGATGTTGAATACATTGATCAAACAGGAGTAGTCCATAATCAAACTCATAGAATGACGAGACTAGCATTTGCAAAACATTTGGCTATCGCTGGTCAACGTTATGCTCCGAAACCGCAGAAGCTTATCAGAACACTTGCCATGTTTTTACATTACAGTTCATACATGCAACGACAAGAGTTCCGTAATGATAGATTTTCAGAACCTCCGATAAAATTGTCTGATCCAACAGAAAAAGGACAATTTTCAAACTTGGCTGGAAAAGCCATTGCAGATTTTCTTTCAAAACGCATAGATCATAGTCTCTACACAGTGAATTATGAAGCAGCTATGCGAATTCACAATCCACCTATTCCGCTTTTCGTAAACGGCAAACAAGTTAGAAGACCTGATTTATTAGCATTTACAAACAACTCAACATTTGCACTCGAAGCCAAAGGCTTTTCATCAAATGGTTCAGGCAATATGGCAAAACATAAGGCTCAATCACGAACTGGAGGAATTCCTGTCAATTTCACAGTCGCATCCGTAGCTTACAATTTGTACGATCAGGTAAAATGTAAGTATCATGATCCTTTTAATGATGATATTCCCTACCAAGAGGAATTGCTTATTGGATTAACGAAAGATTATTATAGTGATTTATCGGAGTTTCTCAACGAAGAATTTTTTGACTACAACATTTACGAATATCAAGGCGAAAAATTCTATGAAATTCATCTGACTTACAGATTGGTTAGGAAACTCTTCCCGAATGAAATGCGATTTCGTCCATTTTGGCATCATGAGTTTTTCGAAATTTATAACCCCACTTTATTGTTACCTTATCATATAAATGACTATGCCAAAAATGGAATTTCAAGAGATATAAAACCTTTAAATTTTCAATCTGAATCTGACTTACCAAA
The DNA here is from genome assembly GCA_002432565.1 of Flavobacteriales bacterium UBA5869. Classification (GTDB taxonomy): domain Bacteria; phylum Bacteroidota; class Bacteroidia; order Flavobacteriales_D; family Crocinitomicaceae; genus Fluviicola. Next base: position 20,315 of record DJFP01000117.1, on the reverse strand, counting down.
CAATTATCTTTATGTCGATAACGATAGAATTGGTTTAAGAATAAGACAATAACATCCTTTTATGAATAACTCGAACTCATATTTTGAAATTCTCAAACTTGTAATTGTACCAATTGGTATTTCAATTGGTACGTTCTCAATTCTACGTCTATTTGATAAAAAGAAGAGAAAAAAGGAATTCGAACAACTTACAGTTCAAGTAAAGAAAACCGAAAGTGAAATTGTTCAAATTAAGGCTTCATTTCAGCCACTTGTTTTAGCAACATTACAGAAAATCCATGAAACATTGTTACAGGATAAAATCGATGCTTTAAAGAAAATCGCAGGCTTTAGAGCTAGGATTTTTGCTTTAAGCAATACATATTACGAAGGACATGCAATGTTTGATGAAAGTTATGATTTTTACTCGCAAATTTTTTGGAGAATTGGAGAATCAGATGTTCTTGAATTTCAAGAAATATTATCTGAAAAAGGCTATGTTTTTCCGAACATTATCATTGATAGTATGAGTGAAATCTATAAAGTTTTAAGATCGATTGAAGATGACACCAAACTTCAAGTATCCCTAATGGATCAATCAATGCCAATGGATTCAATTGAAAAAATTGATGATTTGAATAAGTTGTTTGAAACGACAATAGAGGAAATTCGCGCAGATCTTCATATTGACAATAGATACATTCACGAGTTTATCGATAAATACAAAGATTAGAAAATGCCCGTGTAAAACGGGCATTTTTTTACTTATTGACGATCTCTATTAACGATAAAATTTACCTTCAGTCTTAAATCCATTCGGTTTTGGATTCGGAATTCTGACTAATTCTTCTTTTTCGCCTTGGCGAGTATAAATTTTTAAAAAACCTCTGTCTTTCTCTCCTTGAATATATTCTCCCTGTTTTCTTTCCAACCATCCACTTGTAACAACTCCTACAAAATTTTTGTATTGTTGCTTCTTGGCTAAAGGCTTCTCTAATGTAAATCTCTCACGCGCATTACCAGTGAGATTTGCCTGTGGATGCAACGAATGATCGTATTTCCACCAAACAGAGATTCTTAATTCTTCGTAGCTAATTTCTTCCCACAGAATTGCAGTAGTATATCCAAACACTTCCGAAATAAGATGCCCTGACTCGGAATAATTTTTGTTCTTAGCATCCAATGAAATCAAGTCCTCACTTAATAGTTTATTTACCCCAGCAACTAATAATTTACGATACGGGTTCATCGTATTCGGTTGTGAATAATTAGGCTTTACAGAAGAATTCTCCACTTTGTTTGAATTTAAATTTACGAAATGTGCCCAATTATGATACCCGCATATAACAGCGGATTTATCTAATGCTTGCACATGTGTAATTCCCTCTTTTCTCTTAATTGATTTTGCCTGACGCTTGATAAAATCAGCTGAATGGCTAATGATTTTCCGATCCATCTTTATACAAACTCCCGCCAGAAAAATATCACTCGTCAACTATTCCCCAAACGAGAAATTCGCTTAGATAATCGAAATTGTTAAATGCGGTGTTGATACAACTTTGTTACGACGAGTGACACGCTTCCGCAAGAAGCATACGCTAAGTTAATAAAAATACAATTAGAAAGAACCTCATTATCAAAAAGAAACATCATATAGTAGTTATATTTGAATAACAAAAAATAGCCACTATGGATTTTAAAGTTTTACCAAACGAAGAGATGCATATTGTTAAGCAAATAATGTTAACAATATCAAGAAATGGATCAAAGGAAGGTATAGGATACTTTCTTTATAAAAGACCTTTATCGGAGAATTACAAATTGTCAACTGTTCCTGAGGATAAAAAGGATTTTGAATACAGACACAACTATCCACCTCAATACATTTTTCCAAATGACAAATTAGATGAATTAATTCTAGCATCTGTACAAGCAGACTTTCCAGAATCGAGAATTCACAATCATTTGGTTGTAACTACGTTTGAGGTTGAACGCATACAGCGATTATGCAATAGACCAAGTGAGGAGACTCATTTTTTTATCTACCCAACAATAGTAGACCCATATTCATTGATGAGCAACACGGACTCAAATAAAATTTACAAAGGCACAAGATTGTCCTTCAAAACCTACACTAACTTCCACCCATTCTCCATAAAAGATTTAGCTTTTTATATATACTATAAGATTGATGAAGAAGAGTATTTGCTTGATGAATTCGAAAAACTCAAATTTTTATAAACTGATTGTTCGTTCTCGAAATCAAAATTAACGAATATGAATAGGTATCAAAGAAATATAGATTTACTGAACTCCATTCGGCAATATTTGCCACCAAAAAAGGATAAATCTGTAAGAGTGTTTTTAGACGAAAAAGATTTAAACAATTATGATGATGCAGAACTGTTTAGAATGTTTTTTGTTTTTTGCCAGGACAACCTCGATGAGAATGCAAAGAAATTTGGAATGCCAAATGCTATATTCTGTTTCGAAAGAAATAATGGTTTAAATGCTTGGGCATGCAGACATAAAGACGTGTACATAATATCGATGTATGACATGTATTTCCAAACCTTAAAGCAAAGAATTATTGATGAGAATAGATTAAACGAGGCTTTAGATTTTGATAAAAAATATGGTCCCTTATTGTCAGTTATTTCAATAAGAATAGAAGATTTAATTTTTCATTCGTCTGCGTTATTTACATATTACCATGAACTAGCTCATTTAATTCAGTATAAATCGAAGGGATCAGAAATAAGATTTGAGAACGATAATAATTGTTCGTTTTCACTTTTAAATCATATTTACGAGTTTGATGCGGATTTAAATGGTAGTCAGTTCGTTTGTCTTCATTTACTAGATTACATAATAAACTCAAACATTGTGGATAACAAGCTTGTTGAGCAGTTGTTATCTATTGGTTTAGCGAGTATATTGATAACTCGGTTAATTTTAGAAGATTGTAAAGATAATTCAAAGGTTGAGCCTCTTTATTTTAAAGAGAAATCGCATCCACATACGGTGATTCGTGCAGTTTATATTTTGAATCACATGATTCATGCTGCGAAAAATAATTTGCCAAATTCAAAATTAAACGATAAATACATTTTACAAGATTGCTTTTCGATTGTGTCTGATTTTTTCAATAATTATGCATTGAAGGACTTTTTAGAAGAAATGTATTATAACCCAAAACCCGTAGAAGATTATGTGAATTTCCTGAATTCAGAAAGTGAAAATTATAAAGAACTTGTAAGATTTCAGCATCATAAATTTGATATAGATTAATCATTTTTTTGGTTCGACTTACGTACCGCTTTCTCCACAAAAAGAAAAAGAGCGTTACGTGAGTGACGCTTTTTCTTTTTGTCCCTCTTCTCTCACACTCCACACTCACACTGAGTTGTAGCTTTTTCTTTTTGAGTAGTGAGCGTGAGAACTAAGTGTGGGATTGCGGTTCGAAGCTTCAATTTTGTCTCCTCCCTCGAGGGAGGATTAAGGAGGGTGGCGAATCTAAAACCTCCGCAAGTGACCGATTTTACTCAATTTTCCAAATCTTCAGGCCGGTTCGATTCCCTTTTGCTCGGAAGACATTGTATTTCAGATTTTTTTTGGTAGTATTGATGAACAAACGTGACGAGAACTATTTGCTGAAACTCTATTCCATTACAGATTGAATTTCAGGATAAAATCGATTTTAATTGGTTATAAGTAGTTAATCGTTGCGCATATATACAAGTCAGTGGCAATATTAAAATAACATTTACATGAATAGAATCTTGACCCTAATATTTTTATTGGCACTGATTAACATTTCATTTGCTCAATCTATTTCAAATGACAGTGTTAGCAAACATCTGATAAGAGAACTTAACATTATCGAGAATTCAACAAACGCTATAGTTAATAAAATTGATTCCTGCTGTAAAGGGAAACCTTCCTTAAATAAATTTAGAACAACTAAAATTAACTTAGAAGCTATAATTGATATTAATAATAAAATTGATTTAACAATTAGAAAAGTTGATAGCTCAAATATTTCCATTAATTCAAAGATTGACTCGTGTCGCACAAGACAGGTTCCCCAGAAAGAACTCAAATCTGATAAGGACATTAATAACTGCTATTGCATCTATAAAATTGCAACCATTCTTTTAATTTTGTTATTGGTATTAATGTCGCTTTGCTATTATGTATTTGGGAAGGATACATTTTTAAAACTAGCCAAAACAAATTTTGAAAAGGCACTACCACATTTGCCATTTGTATTGATTGTTTGGACAATTGGATTTTGTTTATTTCTGAATGTATATTGTAAAATTGACTTTAATGACCTTGCTTCGATTCATTATAACCATCATGTATTACTATTATTTTCGATCGCTTTAATTTTGCTCCCTTTTTTGAAAACAATTAAAATAGGGAAATACCTTGAACTTGAAAGAAATATTAAGGAAACTAAAGAAGAGGTAAAAGACTTTAAGACTGAAATACGTCAAAATTTTCAAACTCTGTCATCAACATTAACTGCAACATTAAGTTCTATAAATAAACAAGTGGTTAATCATACAACAAATGTCGGGATGAATGCACCAACTCTTCCTGATAATGTGCTTCCTGGTCTCGAATCAGAAATTGATAAAATTGTAAAAGCTAAGCTTGAGCAATTAGGACAACAATTTAACAAACATACGACTGATTATATTCATGTACCTGACGACAATTTATTAATGTTCAAAGTACGTTACAATATTGAGACACAATTAAAAAGGATTTGGGAAAACAGATTCATTACCGACATAGAATATGATAGATACAGACATAAACCTATTATAAAAATAATCCAAGATTTAACTGAAAAGGAAATTATAGACAAAAGCTTTTATTCTATTCTTCGCGAAATTCTCTCAATCTGTAATTATGCAATTCATGGTGAAAATGTTACTGAAAACCAAGTCCACTTTATAAAAAATAGCTCGCCTCAAGTGATAGATTATTTACGACAGACAAAATAAAACCACCATCAGTAATAAGCCAGATATAGATGGTTGAAATTTTAAATGACCCTTACTGAATGAAAGAAAAGATTTTTAAAAAAAGAAGTGTGAATCCAAATTTGGATCATTTGATGTCGCTATTTGGAAATGAGACAATGGCCGCTTTTATTAATGGTCATCTAATAATTGAAGCTTTATTAGTTCAATTTATAGAACATAAAAAAGGAAATGATGAAAGACTATCAAAATTAAATTTTCCAACCAAAGTAAAAAAATGTGTTGAATTGAAATATTTTGATGTAAAAACGGAAGCCTTTCTACTGATGATTAATGACATAAGAAATAATTATGCACATAATTTAGGCTATACATTGACTTTTGATGAGCTATTTTTATTAGCCGAAAATGCAGGACAAGTTGGAATTGATTTTTCTGATGAAACTATCTATCAAGATAAGAAGCTTTCAAAAGAATGGTATGGAGAATATGGAATAGTTCAAGAAATATTTCAAAATACCGCAATGGACTTATCATTTAAAATGGAAAGTCATAGCGGAAAATTTATTTTTTGCTAAAACTGCCACTAACAGAGGCTTTATGTTAGTGGGCTGACTGTGCGAATAGAAACATTTGAGCAATTAATAAACGTTAGTGCTTGCAGACAGTTTTCGGTTTAAAAAGCCAACCAACGCAAAGCCCGAAACCGTTAGTGGTTCGACTTGTGAACCGTCTTCTCCACCTTCGCCCTGCGAAGCTCTTTAGAGTGAAGCAGGGCTTTGTTATTTATAGCTCTGCTATAAATAACATTATCTCCCATTTTCCAAACGATCTCCCACGGGCTTCGGTGGACCCGGTCCACCGTTCTCACTTCTATTCGAAGTCGTGAAGCAACGAATAATGAATTCTCTTTTAACGAGTTGTTTCTAAATAATATTTTTCACTATCTTAAATAGAGAACACAAAATCAGTATCACAAATGCAATATGTCTACCTACTCAAATGTTCCGACGGAACAACTTACACCGGATGTACTCAAAACATTGACGAACAATTGAAACGCCACAACAAAGGAGAAATCCACTACACCTCAACAAGACTTCCACTCGAACTCATCACATACATTGCCTTTACGGATAAATACAAAGCATTTCATTTTGAGAAATATTTGAAATCCGGTTCGGGAAAGGCGTTTTCGAATAAGAGGTTTTTATAGCTATCTGATTTCATTCGGTTTCCCGAAAATTATAGCGGTTCGATTCCCTTTTGCTTGAAAAGCGTTGTATTTCAGATTCTACCTTCTATGGAGATTGATATACTTTTTTCGTTTAATACAGGTGTTCCACTTGTTGAAACACCTGTATTTAAAATACTGAAACTAACGTTTTTTCATTCTCTTAGCCTCATTTGAAATTTTGGCAAAAGACTTGGCTTTTTTACGTTTTTCATATTCGGAAACCGAAAAATGCCAGGATTCTTTTCGTAATTTGAGGTAACTGCTGTATACTTCCGGTTCTAAAAGCCCACTATTTACGGCTTCGATAACTGCGCACCAGGGTTCTTCGACATGCGTACAGTTCTTAAAACGGCAGGATCCTGAAAAATCAGAAATATCGAACATATCTGCTAATACATCAGGATTATCCGAGGCTAAACCAAATTCTCTTACTCCCGGTGTATCTATTAAAATGCCTCCGCCATTCATCAGCTCCATTTCTCTTCGGGTCGAGGTGTGTTTCCCTTTGCCGGAGGATTTGCTTATTTCAGATGTTGAAAATACTGTCCGTTCACACAGCGCATTGATTAATGAACTTTTTCCAACCCCTGAGGATCCCACAAATACGATCGATTCTCCGTGGCTGACAAATTTTCTGACGGGAAGGATTGTTTCGGGAAAAAGAATGCTTGTAAAAAACACCGGCATCCGGTCAAGGATATGTTTCAACGATTCATCTACCAGATGACGATTGAATTCCAAATCAGATTTAGTAAGTATCAATACCGGCTGTATATCTTCTTCCAATACCTGGAACATAAAGCGCTCCGTTCGTCGAACACTGAAATTGGCGTCAAGACTTTGTACAATAAATGCTTTATCGATATGGGATGCAATAGCCTGTCTGTCAGATACTGTTCCGCTTTTTCTCCGGTACAGCGTATGTTTCCTTGGTAAAATATCAACGATTATTCCTTTACCATCGTCAAAGGGTTGAAAGATAATCCAATCGCCTGTACAGGGAAGTTCAAACGATGACCTTCCATAAAGCACATTACCACTTAGTTCACACAATAGCACACCACTCTCGGCGATGACTTCATAATTGGTTTTGTTTACTGCTGAAACACGGCCGTGAAAAAGATGTTTGTATTGTGAAGTTTGCTTTAATTGGAACAAACTGTCGTTCCAACCATATAATGATAAGTTATTCACTACCTAATAATTTAATATGATGAAATAAAATTGCTTAATTCTCTATCATCCGAATGGTTTGCAACATATAAATTGCCCCAGGTAATATTGGAATTACCAAGCTGGCGACTTAAGAAACAAAACACCCGGAATCAGGCAATGATTCCAACCGCTAAACTATTGTATGTGAATACTTGTTTTTGCATAGAATACAAAGTTACAAAAACTATTCAATCTTCAGAATTTTTCCTTTTCCAGTGAGAGAAGAGTGTTGTCGGTACAACAGTAGTTTGATCCATTTCGCACAGAAGGATTTGATTAAAATCAGGTTTTTTAATGACAACTATCATTCTCTTATGTGTTCAAAGAGGCTGCTCTTGACGTGTTCAATTTGAGTCTGTAAAGAAACCGGTTTGTGATGTTAAATGAAGATTGTTTTATTAGTGTTTAATTTGGTATTGAAGAAATAAGTAATTTAGAAATTCATTCCTGGGGGATTAGCTCATCTGGCTAGAGCGCAACGCTGGCAGTGTTGAGGTGATCGGTTCGAGTCCGATATTCTCCACAAAAAGCAAAAAAGCATCCAGTGCAAGTTGGATGCTTTTTTGCTTTTTGTCCCCCAAGACTCACGCTCAAACTCACATTTTCCGGGCTTTTTCTTTCAGTGTGAGCGTGAGGACTGAGTGTGGAATCCTGGTTCGAAGTGAGAATTTAGTTTCTCTCTTTGGAGAGCCTGTCCCGACTTTTCGGGAAGGACCGAGGTGGATGCAGAACCAAATCTTCCGTAAGGGCACTTTTGTTCTGTTTGTTTCTAAATGTTCTAAATGGTTCAATTGCCTTTTGCTTGGCAAAACGTGATATATTGATATCTTTGCTACATGATTCAACCTGGAAAGGGACTCGTTTTGAGCCCCTTCCGTTATGTTCAATTCTGATGTTCGATGATTGGAAATTTAATGCATGACAATAAATTTTTGTTGATCAACGACTTTTCCATTCGTTAAAATGACAAAAGAATAAGTTCCGTTTTGAAGATCAGAAACTTCCAGTATGTGGCGTCCTTTCTCAAATGAAATTTCATGGACTTTTCTTCCGGTCATATCAAGAATGTAAGCTTCAGAAGTGGTGTTTTCCGTGTCTGAGATGTCAGTTTCAAATACAACTTCGAGAGACGTACTCACGGGATTCGGGTATAAGCTGAGTTTAGAACTGGAAACCGTTTTTCCTTCATTGGTAACCGTTTTTTCTGTGCTATCTCCGCCGTCAGGGCGCTGTGGACATGGGGTAACAGTTAGTAAGGCGGGATTGGTCTCCTGAGTAGGACAGCCACTTAATTTACACCGGAACAGGTAATTATTCTGAGTCGCAGTAGGGTTTAATACTGTCAAGGTTGCTGTATTCACGCCTGAGTATCCGGTACCGCTACAAGTGATCCAAGTTGTCCCACCATCTGCACTATACTGCCAGGAATAGGCATCCACATTCTGTGCGTTTACAGAAAATACGGCATTTGGTGCTGTGATCTGATTATAACAAACGTCCACCCCTGAAACCTGGGTATAACTGATTCCCGCCTTCAAAACGAAGGTCTGAGTGTAAGAACTTGTTAACCCGCTGCAATCCGTTACAGTTACCTGGAAATTAACAAACCGGAAAGTCCCTAAAGTAATGATATAAGGACTGTAAATCCATGGGGCAACACTATACGAAGATGAACCGGTAGTTGCGAAATTATCATAATTACCCGTCGTAATATTGTAAATGCTCCAGGTATAGGTAAAAGAAGGAGTCCCGGTAACAGTAGCGTTTAATGGAATGGAAGAGCCTTCACAAATTTCCGTCTGATCAGGAAGTGTGACTGTTGGAGCCGGCCCGCTGTAGGTAATTGTTCCTAAAATGATATCACTTGAACCGGAAGCCGGACTCAATGTGATTGATCCGCCTGTAGTTTGCAAAGATATAGTAGAGGAAGCTGTAGAAGCACATTGCAGCGTGTTGCTTCCGGAGGATGAAATTTGTGCCCTGGAAGTAACTCCATTGGCAATCCATGGGGTAGTTGTAAGTAGTTGCCCGTTGGTATTTATAGGAACAATAGCCAAGCCTTGTGATGATGAAACAGCTAGAGAAACGACGGTGTTGAATGCGTCTGTATATGTTGGGCTTGACTTTGTGTTGATACACGCATAAATAAAATTGCATTTGCCGTTAGCCAGTGAAATAGCTTCTTTCCCGGATGTGGTATTTCTGGCAAAACTTTTCCATGAGGCATACCCGTTAGCAGAGTTTAACTTCACGATATATCCATTTTCGGTTGTGGAAGTCGGAATGGAAATAGTGGTGTAGGTTGTTGATGATGCAGGAAATTGGAGGTCGTAATTACTTGCGCCCGATCCGGCCCATCCTGCGATATAAATGTCATTGTTTTGATCAACAAGCAATGAAGAAGGCTGGGTTTGGGGAGAGGAAATCGTAGCTCTTGTAGCCCGTGCCCAGGAAAGGACCCCGGAAGCATTGTATTTGGCATAAATTGTAGCACCTCCTCCACTAGGGCTGCTAACAGTAATACCGCCGCTTGCTCCCGCCACTGTGTAAGAGGGGACTGTCAACAAACCGGATACGATTACATTATTCGAATGATCAATGCACAAACCTGTTTTATATACATCTGTATAGCTCCAGTTATTTGAATAATTATACGAACGAATCGTGTTTCCGGTCGCAGGGTCCAACCATAAAACATATGTTCCGGGTATAATACCACTCGCTGAATCAGGCTCATGAACTCTTCCCGTAACGACTAACTGGCTATGGTCATCACTAACGGCAATATCAGTTATGACTTCAGAAGACCCGATCCCTCTTCTTGCCCATATCAGAATTCCTGCGGCTGAATATTTAGCCACGAACCCTCTTTTGGGGTTTATAACAGAGCCGATCGGAGGGGCTGCCGGTAATGTAGCAGCAGGTGTAGTAGCATTTGGATTGGAAGCATGATAAAAATAACAGATATCCTGATAAGTACCACAAACATAGATGTTACCATTGCTGGATGTTGTTACCGAGCTGATCGTAACACCTGCAGACGCAGCAATCCGGGTCGCTACTAACACACTGTTGGTGGAAGAATATTTAACAATGAATCCGTTTGGGGTAACGTTAAACGGATCGGAGGGATACCCCGTCAACCAATTCAATGTAGTAGTTCCGAAAAGAGCATTTCCACGGGTATATGTGCCAACTACAACTTTACTTCCGCCGGGTGCTTCGGTTACATCGGTGGAAGTTTGAGAATTAGAGCCTCCTGAATTGATGCCTGATGTCCAGTTTTGCGCATGTGTAGCAACAGTAAAGATGAGCGTGAATACGCTTAAAATACATTTTGTTGTTTTCATGAGTGATGAATTTTTAAGTGATTTGAATTAAATTCTATCAGAAACTAATTGCTAAAAAAAAATCACCGGTGTCGGTTTGTATAACTATAGCCGGTTGTTGTATAACTATAGCCATTTGTCGAATATTGGATTTGTAGTTATCCGAAAATCATAATTACCGGAATCCGCTGATTCCTTTTACTTGAAGAAAATGAAAATGATTTGTGATGTGAATAGGTTGCAGTTTCTGTTAATTATTATAGATAAGGTATTCCGCATAAGCTGGCTTTTTAGTTTCAGCCGGAATAGGAATATTCTACAACACTTTACTTTTTTAAGGTTACATTAAATGCTGAATTAATTGAAGGGAGTGAAAGTAAACGTACCAATCATAAAGCCACATTAAAAACTAAACAGACTTGGCTTTTTTTGCTTTATGATGGTCGAATACTTGGGTATCAGCTCCACTTTTTTAGTTTTGAATCATTATGGCAGATTCGACAAGAAATAAAGAAAAAAGCAAAGAACGTTTTTTACAGGCAGTTGGCGAGATTCTGACCACCAAAGGTTTTTCTGCTTTAAAGATCAATTATATTGCTGAAGTCGCCGGTCTCGACAAAAAACTGATCTACAACTATTTCGGCGGACTGGATCAGTTGCTCGACGAATATTTACTGGCAAAGGATTTCTGGAGCAATGTCAGCAGCGAAATGATTCCGAAGGAAATCAAGAACGGCGGAAAAGCGTTTATCGAGGCCATGCTGCTGATGCAATACGATCAGATGTCCAAAGACCCTGAGCTTCAGAAAATAATTTTGTGGCGATTATCGGAATACCGGAAGTCACTGTTTACGCTTCTCGACCAGCAGGAAATTGCAGGCGAAATGCTCTTCAGCGCTCTTACCGATCCCCATTTTGAGGAAAACGCCTTTCGCTACCGGGCCGTTGCTGCCATCCTGGTTTCCGGCATTTATTACCTAAATCTGCACGCTGCTGTCAATACCGGCACATTTTGCGGCATCGACCTGAACAGCGAAGAAGGGCGCAAACAAATACAGGAAGCCATTTCATTCCTTCACAGGCAAACATTCGAGCAGCTGAAACCAGAATGATCCGGCTGTTGTCGTACTGCACATTCTGATTTGTCAGGGATTCTTCAAGCGAAAAGTCACCGTTTGGTGACTTTTAGTATATTTGCTCCACTCATCGATTCTATAAGACCTGGTAATACACAATCCTTTTCAAATGAATAAATTACATCTTTGCTGTTGTTTTCTCCTGTTATCCGGCGTTATCTCGGCACAACGCGATCTGCAGGCTGAGCTTCTCGACAGCGTTTTCACCGTCATGTATGACCAACATCAATTCAACGGAGCCGTATTAGTAGCTGAAAAGGGAGAGATCGTCTTTGAAAAAGGATATGGCTACAGCAACGAAACTACGCGAAGCCTGAATAACACCCAGACCATTTTTGAGCTGGCTTCGTGCTCCAAACAATTCACAGCTGCGGCGATCGTATTGCTAAAAAGACAAGGGAAGCTCAACTATTCGGACAACTTATCAAAGTATATTCCCGAGCTTGGGTTTTGGGATCCGGTTACGATCGACGACCTTCTGAGACATACCAGCGGCCTTCCCGATTACCTGATGGATATGTCGCAAACATGGGACAAATCGCGCATAGCGACCAACGACGACCTCATAGCATTTTATGCCGCACGAAAAGATACGCTGCAATTTGTTCCCGGCAGCCTGCACGATTACAACAATACCAATTATGCCATCCTGGCCAGCATCATAGAGCGCGTTTCCGGTCAAAGCTACGGCGAATTCCTCTCCAAACAGCTCTTTAAACCTCTCGGGATGAAACATACTTTCGTCTATAACCGGCGACAGCATGCACGGAAACTGAAAAATTACGCCATTGGCTACGTGTGGGCTCCAGGCTCATTCGACAAGGTCACTTTGGACGATCCGCGCCATGGAGATGAAACAGTGCGATTCCTGGATGGCATTGTCGGAAATGCCAAGGTCAATTCGACTGTCGACGATCTTTACAAATGGATTACAGCCCTGCGGGAAAACAAACTGTTCACCGAAAACGAGTTTGAAGAAATGACCCGTGTCACCCAAACATCCCAGGGAAAAACTATTCCTTACGGCTATGGGTTAGACCTATCCAAAGGCGAGAACAAATTTGCTTTCGGACACACAGGGAGCTGGGATGGCTATGTAACGTTCCTCTACCACGATTTCATTAAAAACAGGACGATCATTGTCCTGCAGAACTTTCAAAAAGGCGCATATCCATTTGAAAACATCACACAGGTATTAAACGGTCAGCCGTTAACGACAGAATACCGGGGTAAAATTCCGCTCGCAGAAGAAGAGATCCGGAAATACGCGGGAACTTACACCGATGTAAACAATAAAGACGACGTGCAGATCATCACTTACCTGAACGGTCATCTGGTCCATAATTCTGTAAACATACCGTGGGATCTGCGCTTCTTCCCGGTGGCGCCGGGTGAATTTCAAGGTATCCTTCAGGGTGGCGCCGATGCCGTTTTGAGGTTTACGACCCTGGAAGATGGCCGTGTACAACTGGAAATGTTTCAGTATGGCAATGTCATTGCGACCTGCATAAAATCAGATCTTTGACCACCAGTCGTGACGTAGTCAAACAGCGACAATGCGACTTACGAGGAAACCGTAACGAGGAATTGAACAGAAATGACGAATAGTCGCGTTAAAGCTGTGGCAACAAAAGAAACCGCCCATGAAACCAACTTCTTTATTCATTTGTCTCTTTCTCACCATCACCGCTTTTTCCCAACAGCCGAATTACTGCAACTATTTTTCGCTGGAATGTCATGTGGTGGAATCCGAAGGGCAACAGCTGAGCTTCTGTGTGCCGGTGATTCTTGAGAAGAAGAAAGACAAGGGCAGTCAATTTATCCAGGAACACCGACTTCGGTTCGAGTACATTTTATACAACGACTATAACGATTACAAATCGCTGGCGAACTATTATCCCGACACGAGTCGCATTTACCAGGAATTCTGTGACAGCTTTATTCATTCGGATAAGCTGAATTTTTATTTCAAAAGCTTAACACCGAATCCTGACGACCACGTGAAAAAGGCTGCGTTTACAGTAGATGAGCTGATGCTTGTGGCTTCCCGTTTCTTCTATTGCGATGAGATCAATCGCGCGGATACGACCATTCAGAGTCATACCTGTGTGGGCATTCACGGACAAAAAGAACTGGATTCCATCAAAGACTACACGCTTTTGCAGGCTTTCGCTATCGAGGCTATCTTCTTTTACCTGGATAAGAAGAAGGAGCCTTTGTTTTATCGTCAATTTGGCGGGTACAAAAGCAAAGTAAGTACGGAAAAACTCAGCGAGTTTTCCGATTTCGATTCTTACCTGCTGATGATCCGGAACATGTGCTATAATTATATGCGGCGGAACGACGATCTGAAAGAAAAGCTGTTGAGCTATTATTCGAAGAATGAGGATAACCTGGGCTTTTTGCTGCTCCGGTGAATGTTTTGCTTCCGTTTAGCATGCAGGCACTTTATCCCTTTCCGGCTGCAAATTTTCGCGCTGACCTCCTTAATCCTAACGTATCATGCACCAGCGCAATATGTTCTTTTAATTAATCTTTCACAATAAATCACCTAAACCCGATTTAAAGACGTAACTTTGGCCTTTATCAATAATTTACATCAATGAACAAAGGAACGGTTAAGTTCTTTAATGAGACCAAAGGTTTTGGCTTTATTTCAGAAGACGGAGGCAATGAGCACTTCGTACACATCTCAGGGCTTATCGACGAAATTCGCGAAGGCGATCAGGTCGAGTTCGAACTGGAGAACGGAAAAAAAGGAATGAATGCAGTAAGGGTTAAGGTAATCTGATCCGCTTTATATTTTTTTTGAAAGCCTGTTGATCTGATCAACAGGCTTTTGTTTTTTACAACAATACTGTCAGGATAGCCGATCCACTTCTGATTCTTTTCGGCGATTGTAAGCCTCTCTTTTCTATAATCGTTTGGAATTTCCTCACAATTGATTTATCTTTGCAACTAAGATATTTACAAGCTAAGATGAAAAATGATCGTATTTCCTCTTTCCGTAAGCTGACCGAGCAATATGCCTACAGCTCGCTGCAGCTCCACGAAGCGGCTGCCCGAAAGGCCGGACTTTCCGGAACGGACCATAAATACCTCGGATTCCTGATTCAGAAAGGACAAATGACAGCTGGTGAGCTGGCTCAGCTAACAGGATTGACGACGGGCGCGGTAACAGGACTTGTCGACCGGTTCGAGAAAAAGCAGCTCGTGAAACGGAAATTTGCCGAAGACGATCGTCGGAAAGTGATCATCGAACCCAATACCGAAGCGATCATCGCCTTACTGGAACCGCTTTACAAGGACTACCGCAGCCAGTCGGAAGCGCTGATCGCATCTTTTTCCGCCGAAGAGATCACGGTCATCGAAAGCTACCTTCAGAAAGCCATCACACTCATGCAGCAAACAACAGCAACTATGAATCATCCAACAGAAACGTTCTACCACGGAACAAAAGCCGATTTGAAAACCGGGGACGTAATCGCGCCGGGCTTCAGCTCCAACTATGGACAGCGAAACAAAGCNNATGTGTATCTGACCGCCACACTCGACGCAGCAACCTGGGGTGCCGAGCTCGCAGTCGGAGAAGGTCGCGGCAGAATTTACATCGTCGAGCCAACCGGAGATTACGAAGACGATCCAAACCTGACCGATAAGAAATTCCCGGGCAATCCGACCAAATCGTACCGTACGAAAAGCGGACTACGTGTTATCGGCGAAGTCAGGGATTGGAAAGGTCACTCACCGGAACAGCTGCAAGCGATGAAAGACAGCTTAGAGAAATTGAAAGCGCAAGGGATTGAAGCGATTGAGGATTAATGGAAAATTGAAAAGGGGCCGAACCGTTTATTGAAGTAATTGAGAAGGTAATCCACGTTGTTAATTTATGCTTTAAATGGAGCGTTGACTAGCCACTATATCCTAAATTCTAGCTGAATCCGTTAGNNAAAATAGGCGATCACGTTACCTGGAATTCGGAAGCCGGGCATGTTTCAGGAACGATCACCAAGATTCATAAGCGGGATTTTCAGTATAAAGGCTACACGCATCACGCCAGTTCCGACGATCCGCAATACGAGATCAAAAGCGACAAAACGGATCATGTAGCAGTGCACAAAGGCTCCGCGCTGAAGCTCTTGAATTGAAAAATGTAAAATTGAATAGTTTTGTTCTTCCCCTTTTACATTTTCCATTCAAACCTNNTCCTGGCGATACTCGCTTCAGGAAACAATTCCAGGTAATATTTCCGGTCGATGAATTCTATCGGGTACGTTTTAATCGGTTCTTTGGCAGGTCCGGCTTTGACTTCCCCGGTACAGACGTTGAACTGCGATCCGTGCCACGGACATTGGACCGTTCCGCACATCATGGCGCCGTCGGCAAGCGAACCACCGCGGTGTGAACAGGAATCGTCAAAGGCTACGAGTCCGTCTTCGGTTCGGGCGATCACAATGCGCTTTCCCCGAACGTGCAGCAGCTTCATTTGATTGATCCCTAATCCGTTAACGCAATCCAACTCGATCCGTCCTTCGTCGTCGATGGTTTCTTCTTTCCATTTACCGGCCCCGGCATAGCGATGATCCACGCCGATCTGATTCCGGTAAACCAGCGTTCCGCCAAGCCAGCCCGCGATGGTCAGGAGCACCACTCCGACGGCTTCGGGCAGCAGAATAAGCGGCACATCGATCCGGTCGTTTTTCCGCAACAGCAAGGCCAACGCAAACAGGATCAGCACGCCTGTATTCAGCAGCGCATGTTTCGTAGCTCTTCGCTTGGCAGAGCTTTTGGGTGGAACCGTGTGCCTGTAGTCGATAATTCCGGGAATAGCCGCAAGCACGGCGAACAGGATCGCGCCGATTCCAAGGTATTTTGCCATCTGACCGAAAAATACCCGATCGGTAACCAGCCAGACTACATCCGTTACAAAAGTCCCGACAAATAATGTTATCGGAAACATCACCAAAATAGGGTGTATCGGATGTCCTTTGATACTCGCCTTACTCTTCATGCGGAGCAAGATATGGAAATCGGTTTCGGGTTTACATGATTTTGCGATTTTTAACGAATAGTGTAACCAGGGCTCGGAATAACCATTTACCGGGTATGAAAAAGCTGCTTCTGATTTGTGTTCTCACTTCGTCCTTCCAGGCTGGTTCACAGGTAACGCCCCTGCGTTTCGAAGAAAACGGAAAAACGGGTTACAAAAATTCACTGCAGCAGGTGCTTATCAAACCGGAGTACGATCACGGCGAACACTTTTCGGAAGGGCTGGCAGCCGTTCGGAAAAATGGAAAGACCGGCTACATCGATTATACAGGGAGCATGATCATTCCTCCGCAATTCAGTGTGGGAAATGAATTTCACGACGGTGTAGCTATTGTGATGGTGGACAAAACCTACGGACTCATCGACCGGAAAGGAAACTACATTTTACAGCCCGTTTACCAGTACATTCAGTTTCAGCAGGAAGGGAAGATCGGCGTTCAGCAAAACGATCTCTGGGGACTTTACACTATAGCCGGAAAACCCATTACTTCTATACAGTACAAATGGATCGGCGCATTCAGCGAAGGACTTGCAATGGTCCAGTCGGCCTACGACGGGAAACACGGTTTTATCGATCCGAAAGGTGCTCTCGTTATTCCGATGACGCTGACAGGCGCTTTCGATTTTCACGATGGTTATGCATCGGNNCGTACATGATTCACTGCGACGCTCCTGTTTTATCGACCGGCAAGGCAGGAATGTCTTCGGAAAGTATTATTACAACATTTCGAGTTTCTCGGAGGGACGGGCGTTTGTTCAGGAAAAACTAAACTCGCGCGGCTATTTTATCGATACGAAAGGCCGACCGATAACCGATCGAGTGTTCAGGCAATCCTGGGGGTTTAGTGAAGGATTTTGTGGCGCTTCCCTGGATTCCGTATTTGTGGTACTCGACACGAATGGTACCATCGTTTTCCGGTCGCCGACCATCGAGCTGCGCTTTTACGACGGTGAATTCGGTTTTTTCTGCGATCACTCAGGTCCGGAGGTGATGTGGGGCATTATGAACAAGCAACAGCAAATCATTGCCGATCGTCGTTTCAATAGCCTGCAACTACTTCCTTCAAGAGATTTTGTGGAAGTATTTACCGGTATTCCCGGAGAGTGGGCCGAAGGAAAACCCGGCTACATNNGACCTGCGGGGCGTAATCCTGTGGGAAGAAACCGTACGGCAGCTGATTCCGATTTATTGAGCGGAAAGATTGTTCACGTCTCCGGAAATGCGTTTCTTTAGGGCTCAATCTACACTATGCGATCCATTCGTTCTATTATCACCAACATCCGTTTGCCCCTGCTCATTCTTGCGATAACGATCGCCTTGCCTGCCCGCGCCGATTGGGGTCCGGGACCGCCCGCAGCTGCCGTTTTCGGCATGTTTGCATTGGGAATAGTCGGTGGATTCCTCGTATCCTGGGGAATTGCCGCGATCGTTAAAGTGCTGACCGAGCTGTTCCTGAAAACCAAACGCAAGCATTCACTGTTCGCAGCGCTCTTCATGTGCCTTTTTCTTGGCGCATACTTGTATCTGGTGGAAGAAGAAAACCTCCTTTACGAGGTTGAGCTGAATTACGGTTACGAAACAAAAGTGCAGGTCCATAACGGGCTTTTCCTGCTGTCATTGGTTTTAGGCTATATCGTCGGTTATTGGATCACACCGAAGCGAAAAATCACCGACGCGCAAAAAGCGGTACAGGCTTTCCTGGAAAAACACGTTTTTACGGGACTGACCAACGTGAACTATGGATTCGACTCCAAAACCATTCACTACTTCTCGGAATCCGATTTTGCGATCGTGCTGGAACGAGTCGAGAAGCTGGGAATCGGTATTTATGGAATCGAGCCCTGGCTGGACGGCAGTTATTACAACACTTCAGGCTACGAAGATTATACGAACGATCCGACAGATCCAGCCTGGTACAAAAAGGCATTCCAGGAATTTGTCGCTGAAGGGAAGAACCTTCAGTATGCTGCTTCTTATTACATTCCTTCTATTGAAAAGTCATGAAAGATTACGACGAAGACGATATCCGGGCACTTTCTCTCAGAGAAGCGGTAAAAATGCGTCCGGATGTGCATTTCAACGAATGTTTTGAACAGGGTTCGCTCAACCGGCTTCCGTTCGAGTTCCTGTGTCACGCTCTCGATGAGTATTTCGATGGCAGACAAGTGAAAATCGCCATCACGCTGGAAGGTTCTTCTTTCCTGATCCGTTACAATTGCGGGATCTCGCTTCAGGAAACCCCATGGGGAATGACGAAAGCGGAAAGCATCATGATGCACCTTATGGTTTGCCGGAACGGGAAGAAACACCTGGCCGTGGGCGAAAAATACTGCCGCATCGGTATCGCTGTTCTGAACAACGCATCTTCCTGGTGTGTGCTGGAAACGGCCTCTGACGGCAAGCTCGGGAAATTCCGGTTTGAAGAAGGTAAAACGGTGTCGCGGGAAATCGTACCGTATGACGGAGAGGAATTCACCACACTGGAAGTATTGCCCGATCCCGGAATATTCAATGGCCTGACTTTGGATCCCGAAGGACTGAAAGCGCTTGCGAAGGAACTGAAAGCCGAGCTGAAAGGGTTGGAAATTACCGTTTCGTGAAACCGATAACAATCATCAGCGAAAAGCTTATCGGCGGCGGTGGAAACTGGAAAGTTTACGAATGTAGCCTCGCCGAAAGGAACGCCCCGGTCATCTTGCGAAAAAGGGAAAATGTCAGTGAGTCAACTATAGATTCGAACATCGAAAAGTATCGGCTTGTTCAATCGCNNATCGCTGGGCTTGCCAACACTTCAATTCTTTGAAAAACACTTATTGGATGGTAACTGGGTTATTCTTACTGAGCATCTGAACAAGACCGAAATCCTGTATGTGTCTCCGAACAGTGTGAAAAGAGACGTGGATTTTCAATTAGAGCTTTTAAAGCCTGATTTCCCGGGAAAGGAAGAGAACATCAAACCGGTATGTAAAGCCGAGCAGCATCTCTACGAGAACAAGCTGAGCACCGTAGCCAACCTGTCTGCATTCATTCCTGGACTTCTACGCGCGCTCCAGCACATTGCTGACTCAAGGATTTTCATCTTTTCCGACGCTTATTTCTTTGGCGTTTCAGGACATGAAATCGCAGATTACCGGATCGCTGATTTTGACAATATCGAAGTCTATCCGAATAACCCGGCAAACGAGTGTTACGAAGCCAATATCATTGAATTCAAAAGCTCACTCTATCAATTTATCGAACATTTCATTGAAGAGATAAATCAACCTTCTTTACGCTCTCTTGTTGATCGGTTAATTCCGTATAACCAGATCTGATTGTTCAGTGTGACCTGAAGCATCCGTGCGCAGCTCAGTTTGAGTTTGAGTGTGGGTG
>DJFP01000279.1:7603-13461 GCA_002432565.1 Flavobacteriales bacterium UBA5869 | reverse complement strand
TGTATTCGCATCTATAAGCGTTCCTGTACCATTATGAGTCCAGGAAGGAGTGCCGTTTATTATAGTGACCCCCTGGATTTGTTTAGTTGCTCCCGGACAAAGCGTATCCGTAGGATCTGCTATTTGAATAGAAGGCGGAGGATCCACAAAAAAAGTATAAGTTGCATAACTGGCTGCCGGAAAACAAGTGTTATTGCTCAGCAATTCCATACTTAAAGTTACAGTATTGCCACTCTCGGCGGCAGTGGGAAAATAGGTCGGTGTAGTGGTTGTCGGGTTAGAAATGGTTCCCTGGCCATTGCTGGTCCAGAAAATTGACCCGGCAACAGCTGTTGCACCGGAAACGGTTCCGCTTCCATTTGCACATATGGTAGCAGATCCGCCTGCTGATGCTGAAGGAAGCGGATCGATATAAACAGTATAGGAGGCTGAAGCTGTTTGAGGAGCACAAGCATTTATACTGGTTACCGTCAAAGTAAGTATGACAGGATTCCCGGCGTCAGATGCGGCAGGTGTATACATGGGACCTAGGGCCGTAGGGTTAGCCAGGAAACCATTACCATTATGAGTCCAGTTAATGGTCCCATAAGTTGCTGTTGCTCCGGTAACTGGAGCATCAGAAGTAACGCAAACAGTAGTTGTCCCACCTGCCACTGCTATTGGAGCGTGCTGAACGATCAAACTAATGGTTGAACTTGCTACGTTGGGCGCACAGGCATTATTACTGGTTACATTTAAAATTAATGTAACGGCATTTCCTGCGTCGGAAGGAGCCGGAGTATAAGTTGGTGATGCGGTATTTCCATTGGTAATTGTTCCTGAACCATTGTGGGTCCAGTTGGCTGTTCCATAATTGAAAGAAGCTCCCGATACCGTGTACGGATTGCTTTCACAGATAGTAGCATTGCCCCCGACAGTTGCTTTAGGAAGACGATCTACGGTTACAGAATAAATGGCAGAAACCGACGATGGAGCGCAGGAGTTGTTGCTTGACACATTAATTGTCAGTGAAACAGTATTCCCGGCATCTAAGATTGAAGGAGTGTACGTTGGGGTTAAACCGGTTGAATTCGTTATAAATCCACTTCCATTATGTGTCCAGGAAATAATGCCATTTGCTGCTGAAACCCCTGAAACCGTTGCAAAAGAGTTGGAACAAATAGTGGACGAATTAGTGACAGATACCGTGGGTAAGCCTTGAACTGTAATAGAGAAATCAGCAGTTGAAGTGGCAGTACCACAGGTGTTGCTTGAAACTGTTAGTGTCAGAGTTACGATATTTCCCACATCACCGGGACCTGGTGTATAAGTGGGGTTAATCAACGTCGGATTTGTTAGTGATCCGGTTCCGTTATGGCTCCAGCTGAGAGTTCCGTTCGTGGCCATAGCCCCGGAAACTGTTATCGAACTGTTTTCACAAATAGTTGCAATTCCACCGGAAATAGCCAGAGGAAGTGGTGTGACATTTAAAACATGGAATGCCTGGGCTGAGGCAGGAGCACAAGCATTTGTACTCGTGACTGTCAGCGTTAGAATTACCGTATTTCCATTGTCCAAAATACTCGGCGTATATGTTGGCGATGCAGTATTGGCGTTCGTCAAAGTACCGTTTCCGTTATGTGTCCAGCTAATTGTTCCAAATTGAGCATTTGCGGTAGTTATTGTGAAATTACCTGAGGAGCAGATAGAATTCGTTACACCATCAGTTGCTATTGGATTCCCTTGTACAATGATATTGTAGGTTGCCTGAGCAGTGGCCGGTGCGCAAGAATTGTTACTGGTAGTTGTTAATGTTAGAACCACTGTGCTCCCGGCATCAAAAAAAGATGGAGTATAAGTGGGAGTTAAAGTAGTTGTATTTGTAAGTGACCCGCTGCCATTGTGTGTCCATGAAATGGTTCCGTTTGATGAAGAGGCACCGCTTACTGTAACTGAACTATTGACGCAGATTACCGAAGTTCCGCCTGCCGTAGCAGTAGGAGGTTGCTGCACGGTAATGGCGCATTGTGCCGTATTCGGACAGCCCATATCATCCGTTGCAGTCAAAAAATACGTTCCGGAATTACCCGCATTGGCACTGTTGATTGTTGCATTAGGATTGGTACTTGTGAAACTGTTCGGGCCGGTCCAGCTAAAAGTTAAATTGTTTCCAGTTCCACCACCGGTCAATTGAATATTTCCTCCCTGACAAATAATACCGGTAGGTGCGGTACTGGCTGCAACAGTGTTGAGTGTAAAGTTTCCGGGGGTAAAATTGACACAGATCGAGTTGTTGGAAGCTGTAATCAAGTTATCGAACAAGGTCTTTGAGGGAACCCATGTATTTCCGGTTCCGCTCAAATATTGTGCATCAGCCGGGGAAAAACTCTCCATGAGAACCGAATAAGAGAAATTCCCGGTTACAGGTATCACAAAAGTATTATTCGGGTAATAGATCACGGGGGATGTAAAAGTTACGGTTGCCCGCACAGGAACCGCAGTATTCACAACAAATGCACTTGAAGTATTTTGGTAGCGATAACTAGTTCTTCCCGTATAAACAATAATTCCTGATGCCAGGTTCGATAGACCAGCATTGTAAACCAGGTTTGACATTCCACTGCAGGGGCCGCCTGCCGGAGTAGGATTGAAACCATTTATTGCACTGAATAAGGTGTCATTAATAGTGAACCCATAGCAATTAGTGTTGAACGCCGGCCAGGAAGAATTGGTCAAGGAATAATTCAGCCCTCCTGTTAAAGCGTATGCAAATGGAGTGGCAGAACTAAGTGTAACAGTTGTTCCTGTAGGTGGTGAAGCTGGAACCTGGGCAAAAATTGATCTGCTCAGCAGCAAACAAAAAGTACCTATTAACAAACTCAATCTGATCATAAGATGAAAAAATTAAGTCGGNNATTAGCTTGAATACAGGTATCTTTCGTCGTCATAAATGTGCAGTTGATTAAACAATCGGCGCAAATATACGTATTTAACAGAATAATTATTTGATAATGCACTAGTTGATTATTGTCAGTTACGAAGCGTAACCCACAAATAACACATTGGTTAAAACCTATTAATTTTTGAACTTATCTCAGGCACTTGAAATAGTCGAATGGTTCCAGACAATCATTGCATTGATAAAGTGCTTTGCAGGCGGTGCTCCCGAATTGACTGAGCATTTTTGTGTTTTCAGAACCACATTGAGGACACTTTACAACAGGTGCATCACCAAACAAGATCAATTTATCGACTTCATTTACCGGAGGTGCTATTCCATAAGCCAATAGCTTTTCTTTACCTGCTTCGCTCATCCAGTCGGTAGTCCATGCCGGAGAAAGAACAGTATGGAAAGTGATTTTTTCAAAGCCTTTTTCAGTGAGCAATTCCCGGATATTTTTTTCGATGTAATTCATTGCAGGACATCCCGAATAGGTAGGAGTGATGGTTACCTCAACTTCTTTCTCCGAAATCACTTTTACAGCACGGACAATCCCAAGATCAATAACCGAAAGTACCGGAACTTCAGGATCCGGTACTTCTTCTAAATAATTCCATATGGTTGTTTCATTTACCATTCCATATTCGGATATGCGCGCTGCATGTATTGCATTTCCGCTAGTAAATGACCAAAATGTTCAGTATGTCTTCCCAATCTCCCCCCGTTTAGTTTCCACTTGGAATCGGGCAGCTGAAGGGTTGCCCGCTGTAATACGTATTGAATACGCTCGTTAAATGCAGGACGCAAAGTTTCGAGGTCAATTGCAACTCCCTGGGAAATCAATTCCTTGTCCACAGCATCCATGTAGAATAACTCATCGGAGAATTTCCAAAGCAGGTTCAAAGCATCGGTTACCCGTTTGTTCGATTCCTCGGTCCCATCTCCCATACGAATTATCCATTCGGAAGAATGTTTCCAATGATATTTCGTTTCTTTCAAAGATTTTTCCGCAATCGCCGCAAGCTGTTTATCTGCTGAGTGCTGTAATGCTTCGTAGAAAGGAAGCCTGAAAGTGTCGAAGATCCATTGACGAACAATTGTCACGGCAAAATCTCCGTTTTTCTGCTCTACTAATTGTGTGTTAAAATATTGATGTTCAAACCTTAGAAAAGCAAGATCATCCGCATTTCGTCCTTTGTCTTCAACCTGGGCGGCATATTCCAGTAAACTGGTAGCCTGCCCGATCAAATCCAAAGCTATGTTGGTCAGCGCAATGTCTTCCTCGATGATAGGTCCGTGACCACACCATTCGGAAAGTCTCTGGCCGAGAATCAAGCTGTCATCAGCTATGCGTAATGTATATGTAAATAAGTTATTCATATTTTGATTTTAAGATATTAGGACTTTAAGCTGTTAAGACCGGACAAATTAAGTCCCGAAATCTTACTGTCTTGAAGTCTTAAAATCCAATTACATGTGTCCCACACCATCCGGTACTTCGTAAAAAGTAGGATGACGATAGATTTTGCTGTTAGCTGGTTCGAACAATGCATCCGAATCCGCAGGGTCCGAAGCAAATACCTGGGAAGATTCAACTACCCAAATAGAGATTCCTTCACTGCGTCTGGTATAAACATCGCGAGCGTTTTCAACAGCCATTTCTGCGTCTGCTGCGTGAATGCTTCCAACGTGTTTGTGGTTTAATCCCACTTTACTTCTGATAAAAACTTCCCATAAAGGCCAATCTTTTCCTGCCATTGCTATATAATATTAAGATGCTTTTCTTGCTTTTTTCTTTTCTGCGTGGGCCATTGCCGCCTCACGAACCCACATTCCGTCTTCTTTAGCTTTCAAGCGGGTTGCGATACGTTCAGCATTACATGGTCCGTTTCCACTGACAACCTGCCAAAACTCATCCCAGTTGATTTCACCGGAATCATAATGCCCGCGTTCTTCATTCCATTTCAGGTCTTTGTCCGGAATTGTCAGACCAATTAATTCAGCCTGTGGAACTGTAGCATCAATGAACATCTGTCGCAGCTCATCATTGGTGTGTCTTTTGATCTTCCAATCGATAGACTGCTGGGTATGTGTGGAAGCTTCATCACTTGGTCCGAACATCATCAATGCCGGCCACCAAAAACGATTTAATGCATCCTGGGCCATTGCTTTTTGTTCTTCGGATCCTTTCATCAAAGTACACATAATCTCGTATCCCTGGCGNNGGAACCTGGTTCATAATTGCAGCTCCGTCAACCAACCAGCCCACAGCTCCCATATCAGCCCAGGTTAAAGTGGGATAATTGAAAATGGAAGAATATTTTGCTTTTCCTGAATGCATGTCATCTATACTTTGCTCACGAGAAAAGCCCAATGTTTCCATGGCACTGTACAGGTATTGTCCATGACCGGCTTCATCCTGAACTTTAGCCAATAAAACAGCTTTACGTCTTAAATTCGGAGCACGCGTAATCCAGTTTCCTTCCGGAAGCATCCCGACAATTTCAGAATGTGCATGCTGCGAGATTTGGCGGATTAATGTCTTTCTATAAGCATCAGGCATCCAGTCTTTAGGCTCAATGCGAATATCCTGCTTTAGTTTCTCATTAAACGCAGCCTCTAAATCGGCTAAATTTTGTTCTTTCATATAGCTAGTTATGAGACCCAAAGATAGTGAATTTTGGTCAATTTCACTACATATTGAAAGGCCGTTCATCCGAATTTCATTCTGAAGTGACTTTATGAATGAGGTAAATAAATCGTTTTTAATTGATATAGAAATATTGAACTGTTTGATAGACGATTTGAAAAGTTTACTTCAGATCTAAATCACTCTCAAAACGCACATTCTTTGCTGAAAAGAACGGGGCGGAGTGAGTTTGAGTGTGGGAGAAGAGGGAAAAAGAAACGGGATCATTACTTTCGTAACCATCCCGTT